>CAZWCK010000073.1:0-7309 GCA_964632625.1 uncultured Oscillospiraceae bacterium | reverse complement strand
TGTGTTCCAACGGTTCCCCGGGCATTTTGCTTATTTAAGTGTCAAACGTGAGATTATATTTTAGAATGTCAAAAAAAGCAAGATGCATATAAAAAACGATGTGTCAAGTTAATATAGGCTAATTATTAATTTTGAAAGTGGTGCTTCTACTCTGTCCCCTCCTTATTATTTTGCCCTTTTCCTCCAATGATTTTAGAACAAGTCCACACTTTGTTTGCTTTAGTCCCAATGCCTCTTGTACCATTCTCCTTGAAACCTTGTCTTTTCCCTCCATATATTTATACACTAACATTTCAGTATCATATAGCGTTCTATCTCCAAGTTGCGGTGTTTGCCTGTTTTCTCTTACTCTTGAATTTTGCCGTTTTTTGAATTCGCTGTAGTTTGCGTTAGGCAAAATCACTTTAAAAAGTGCGTTAGTAACCACAAATTTTGCTTCAACTCCCTTTTCCTCGCAAGCCATTTTGATTTTACGAATTCCCGTGCCATAACTCTCAACATATTCTAACCTATAGAATATGTTTGCCAGTTTTTCGTTTCTTGTCTGTGAAGCTCCTTCAAAAATATCTTCCGGCTCCAATCCTTCAACCAGCCCTCCCAAAGAAGCAATCTCAAGTCTATCTGAAAAGACCGATATAAGGACACTTCCGCTGAAACTGTATTCTCTATGAAGAATGGCATTAAGAAGTGCTTCCCTAATGGCTTCCACAGAATAATCTCTGCTATCCACCCTGTAAAGTCCTTCAAAAGTCGAATTCGTCTGATTGTTAAGTTCGATAAATGCATATGCATCATTGAGTTGCTTAAAAACTGAACCCTCAAACTCTCGTCTGTCCTGAAAGTTTTCCTTCTCATATCCTTTGAACACTGCCGCCTTTATAGTATGCTCGCACTGGTCTGATAATAGCAGTCCTAAATTTGTATAGATTCCTTCGTTGTCCATTATCCCCAAATTTTTCTTTTGAGTATCTGTGAATTTAAGGCCTTTTCTTCCAAACTCTTTTTCTGTGTCTACAAACGTCAGTTTCTGATTTAGGCTTCTGGTATCTTCATATTTATAACCATCAGTCTCTGTAATCATCTCCCTTATAAAATTTTCCGTTGCAGTGTTTGCAAATGCAATAATTTCTTTTTTTATATCGCTTACAATTTCTGCTTTCAATTCTAACACTTCCGATTCTTGGTACATTTTGTTTTACCTCCTCGCTTATATTTCTAATGTTATTATACATATCTAACGTTAGAAATGCAAAAATAACTGTTAGCAAATTGCGACAAATTAATTACTCTTAATAAAGGCTTTTTTAGCAAATGACGTTTTAGCAAATGCGATAATTGAATATATTCTGGTTTTGTACTATAATTATTAAAAGCAAAAACTTTTTAATCCATAGCAATTCAAACTTTATTAAGATTAATATAGTCAATTTGAAAGCAAAATCAGCAATGCCAGTATGATTTTAAGGAAGGGAATATAAAGGGATAGTGTATGAAGATAGGGATAATTACAGACGTTCATAATAACGTTATAGCATTAAATGCCATACTTCAATTATTTCAAGAAAAAAAGTGTGATGAAATATTATGTTGTGGTGATATTATTGGAATTGGACCATTTCCTGAAAAAACTGTACAAAGAATAAAATCACTTGATAACATAAAATGTGTTTTAGGAAATCATGAAAAATATCTTATACGGTCATGACCACAATGGTTCTATTGTTTATGGAAATGATAAAATCTATATTAACTGTGGCTCGTTAGGCTGTACTAGTACAAATGAAGGAATTGCACAGGGGGGAATATTAACAATATGCAATCGGAAGCCTGTTTTTGAAAAAATCTTTGCTGAATATGACTTGGAAATGGTTTTAGAAGAAATTGACTCCATTAAGTATCCGGCATATGAAGATATTAAGAAATCCTTTTATGGTGTTAAATAAGTATATGACTAAAGTTTAATTTAAATATTTATTCGTAAAATGTAAATTATGGGAAGTCATTTGGCTTCCCATAATTACTGTCATAATATCAACATTTTTTAAAACAAAGCCTTAATAAATTGAAAAGGTATTACTTTCCCGAAATGGGGTTGTCATAATTCATTTTTTTATAACAAATGATTTTCAATTACCTGAACGCTTGCATCGAAGTCTTCAATCTGCAAATAATATTCTGCTGCATCTATAAGTGCTTGCATTGGGCAAAGGCCTATAACCTCTGTGCCTATAATAGATACACCGTATCTTGCAGCTTCTGCTCTTACAAGCTCCGTTACTCTATGAAGCGGTGTTACTGTAAAGTCTGTCATATTAATAGAAACCTGTGCAATGTTTCTGTCTTCAAGCATTACACCCATAGCCTTTACGCAGTCAAGTCCACCGTTTGATTTTCTGATAATCTTACCAATCTTGCTTGCAATTTCCAGGTTGTCCGTACCAAGGTTAATGTTGTATGCAACTAGCGGCGGTCTGCCACCTACACAAACAGCTCCACCTGTTGGATGAATTCTCTGTCCTCCAAAGTCAGGAATCCATTTTTCGTCCTTAACTTTTTCTGCCATTCCCTCAAACTGTCCTTTTCTTATTGCCGCAAGATTTTCTCTATGAGGTGCACTTGCAGACTTTTCATAAAGGAATACCGGTAAATCTGCTTCTTCTGCAATTCTTTTTCCAACTTTTTTTGACAGTTCAACACAGTCTTCCATAGTTGTTTCCTTAATAGGAATGAACGGCATTACGTCCACGCATCCCATTCTTGGATGCTCTCCCTGATGCTTTGTTAAGTCAATAAGCTCAACTGCCTTCTTTGCAAGCTTAACACTAGCTTCTTCGCAACCCTCAACGCTTCCCATGTATGTTATAACTGTTCTATTGTGACTTGGGTCTGAGCTGTAGTTTAACAATGTACAACCCGGAGTGCTTCTAATCTGATCCACGCAAGCCTCAATAACTTCTTTATTTCTACCTTCACTGATATTAGGTACACTTTCTATAATCTGTGCCATTTTAAATCTCCTTTTCTGAGGTTTTGATTGTTCCACTGGTACAAAGACAATTCAAATATTATGTCCTAAAAAGTTACCTATCAACACCAAAAACCTTGTTCAAAATTCTTATTTTTATAAACTCTTTAATACTTCTGCATAAAGTTCTTTTGCCATCTTATCACTTTCAGCATAAATGCTTTCGCCCTTTTGTAAAACTTCCTTTGCAAAAGCTTCATCTTTTACTCCCGGCAGATTTATTTTTACATTTAACCATGCGCCCTGCACACAGGCATTCAAATTCAAAATAGCAACTCCAAGATCACTTGCCGCATTTGGATTTGATTTTCCAACCATTGTATCCGCAAGCTTCAACCCTTCATATGCTAACTCCATTGAATAAAGCGGTACTTTTGTAGCAACAACTGTGCCATCTGCAATCGCCTTACTTCTAGCTTTCTTTTCTTCGTCAGTGCCTTTGGGCATTTTGAAAGCATCTGCAATTAAATTGAAGGCTTCTGTATCCTTGTCCACTGCTTCCACTAACTCTTTATATAATCTAGCGCCTTCTTCTTTTGCATTTTTGCAGATTTCCTGAAAATCTGCATATTTTTCCTTACCAAGTGTAAGATCTGCAACCATCATAAATAGTCCAACACCTTGTGCTCCTGCAAGTGCGCTTACTGACCCGCCCCCCGGTGCCGGTGCATCTGATTTCAACAAATCAAGATAGTCGTTTACCTTCATTTCTACTAATTTCATAAAATTTACACCCTGATACTAAGCCCCTAACAGCCTACCTAAGTTAATTACAGCCCCGAAATTCGGTTGTATAATCCCAATGTATCAGACTCCTTTCAAATTTTTTTGTTATATTTGATGTGCAACATAGTAGAACAAAAAATTAACAACTCTCCATTCTACTATGTTCTACCATCCCTTAGGCGCAGGAAATTTTTCGTTATGCTAGGCGTACGGCAAACCGAGAAGCCTATACGAGCATGCCCTTCTTAATAACCTGCAAAGCCAAATTCGATCCAAAACGATAGCACAGCATTTCCATATTGGGAGCATCCCAAATAACAAAATCCGCTTGCTTCCCTACTTCTACTGTACCAACCTTCTTGCCCCTGCCTATTGCACAGGCTGGATTAATTGTTACTGCGGTCAATACTTCCTCCGGTGTCATTTTGTATCTAAGATATCCTAAATTAATGGCAAACTGAAGATTAAGTGATGGACAAGACCCCGGATTAAAGTCTGATGCAATTGCAACCGGAATTCCCAGCTCAATCATCCTTCGGGCCGGTGCAAAGGTCTTTCCAAGATAAAATGATGTTGCCGGTAACAACATTGCGGTTGTTCCGCCCTTTGCCATTGCCGCCATTCCTTTTTCTCCTGCGGCAATCAAATGCTCGGCAGAAACTGCCTGCATTTGACCGGCCAGCTCGCTCCCGCCAATCTCTTCAATTTCATCTGCGTGAATTTTTAATCCAAGACCTAAATCCTTCGCACGTTCCATATATTTCCTGCTTTGAGGCACATCAAATACAGAATCCTCACAGAAAACATCAGCAAATTCTGCCAGTTTGTTTTCTGCAACATAAGGAAGCAATTCCTCACACAAGAAGTCTATATATCCATCTGCATTCCCCTTATATTCAGGTGGAATTGCATGCGCTCCCATAAACGTGGCAACCATATCAATTGAATGTTCCTCATTCAACTTCTTTATTATCTCAAGCTGCTTCTTTTCATTCTCCAAATCAAGCCCGTAACCACTTTTTGCTTCACAGGTTGTTACTCCAAGAGCTAACATCTCATCAAGGAAACCAAAGCTTTTATCATATAATTCTTCAAAGCTTGCTTCCCTTGTATGCCTTACAGTATCCAATATTCCCCCACCCGCATTTAATATGTCCAGATAGGAGGCTCCCTTTAACTTCATTGGAATTTCATTTTGCCTATAACCGCCAAATACCAGATGAGTATGACCTTCAACAAGCCCCGGCGTTAACAGTTTTCCTTGAGCATCAATTACAAAGTACGTACAACCACTATTTTCTTCACAACCCTTCGGAAGCTTTCCATCTGAAGTGATTTCCTTAATAATTCCGTCTTCAACTAAAATAGCAGCATTCTTCAGCTTAAGGTTTTCACCTTGTTTCTCTCTTTTATGACTTTCACTTCCAATTGGAGTCTGTAAGATTCCAATATTCTTAATAAGTAAAGTTTTACCCATTATTTTATCCTTTCAAACCGAAGTAATACAAAATTTACGATTACTATTTTACAAACTTATCTACAACCTTCTCAACTAACTTGTCATCAGCAACATAAGGAATAGTAATGTGACCGTTATAAGCTTCGTTCTTGTTGTATTCCACGGAGGTTGACACTGCATTTTCATTTCTTGCCCAGTTTCTTCTTGCAACTCCACCCATTACGTCCCACATCATTGCGGACTTAATGATTTCATCAGTTCTTTCACTTCCATCAAGCACTAAACCAAATCCACCGTTAATTGACTTACCAATGCCTACGCCGCCGCCATTGTGAAGAGCGCAAAGACTCATTCCCCTTGCTGCATTACCTGCAAAGCACTGTACCGCCATATCAGCCATTACATTTGAACCATCCTTGATATTTGCGGTTTCCCTGAACGGTGAATCTGTTCCAGAAACGTCATGATGATCTCGACCAAGCATTACAGGACCAATCTTGCCCTCTCTAACCATATCATTGAATTTAAGCGCAATTCTTGTTCTGCCTTCTGCATCCTGATAAAGAATTCTTGCCTGTGTTCCCACAACTAGTTTGTTTTCTTTTGCATCTCTGATCCATACCCAGTTATCTCTATCTTGGAATCTTCTGTTTGGATCAATGCAATCCATTGCAGCCTTGTCTGTTGCATCCAAATCTTCAGGTTTTCCTGACAGACATACCCATCTGAATGGTCCATAGCCAAAGTCAAACAGCATAGGTCCCATTAAATCTTCTACATATGAAGGCCAGATAAATCCATCTTTTTCATCAATTCCATTCTTTGAAATCTCTTTAATTCCTGCATCATACATAGCTTTCATAAATGAATTACCATAGTCAAAGAAGAAAGTTCCTGCTTCGGTTAAGCCCTTTATTGCTTTAAAATGTCTATGAAGTGATGCATCCACCATTTCACAGAACATATCTCTGTCCTTGTGCAGCATTTCTGTTCTCTTTGCAAATGTCAAGCCTACAGGACAATACCCACCGTTATAAACATTATGACATGAAGTCTGGTCGGAAAGAAGATCAATGTGGAAGTTCTTTTCAACAGCAGCTTCAAGTAAATCAACGATATTTCCCCAATAAGCAATGGAAATTGTTTCTTTTGCTACAATTTTTTCATTTGCTATTCTAAATACATCATCCATATTATCGCAGATTACATCTACCCAACCCTGATCATATCTGGTCTGTATCCTTGATTTATCTACTTCTGCAAAAATACCAACTGAATTTGCAATATTTGCAGCCTTTGGCTGAGCGCCGCTCATTCCACCAAGACCTGAGGATACAAAAGTATGACCTGCAAGATCGCCTTGTTCGGAAACACCTAAGTATTTTCTTCCTGCATTAAGAATAGTATTGAAAGTTCCATGAACTATTCCCTGAGGTCCAATGTACATCCATCCACCGGCTGTCATCTGACCATAATTTGCAACACCCATTTCTTCTGCAACTTCCCAATCATCCAAATTATCAAACATACCAATCATAAGCGAATTTGTTATTACTACTCTCGGTGCCGTTGGCTTTGATGGGAACAATCCCACAGGATGACCTGATTCAATTACTAAAGTCTGATCTCTAGTTAATTCCTCTAAATACTTTTTAATTAATCGATACTGTAACCAGTTTTGACAAGGCTGCCCTGTCTCACCATAAGTTACTAGTTCATAAGGATAAAGTGCAATTTCAAAATCAAGGTTGTTATCAATCATTACCTGAAATGCTTTTCCCTCAATACAATTGCCTTTATATTCGTCTATTGGCTTACCATAGATTCTGCCTTCCGGTCTGTATCTGTAAGCATAAATTCTTCCGTAGCTTGTTAACTCCTCCATAAATTCAGGAGCAAGTGTTTCGTGAAGCTCTTCTGGAACATATCTCAAAGCATTCTTAAGAGCCACCTTTGTCTGTTCCTTTGTTAATCTAAAGCCTCTGTCAGGTGCCCTTCTCTTGCCTTCTATAAATGCCGGGTATTCTGGCAAGGTTGCATCTAGTTTAATAGTCATTGCTTTACTAATAGTTTTATTATCTAACATTTTCTATTCTCCT
>CAZWCK010000072.1:0-7478 GCA_964632625.1 uncultured Oscillospiraceae bacterium | reverse complement strand
CATTTATTTGGGGCACAGGGAAAAAAATGTGGAAGGAGCAAATCTAGTGGTTTATTCTGCAGCTGTCTCCAATGAAAATCCCGAATTGAAGAAAGCTAATGAATTAAATATTGACTGCGTGACGAGAGCAGAACTTTTAGGAGTTTTGATGAAGGAATATGAAAATAGTATTGCTATTTCCGGAACCCATGGAAAAACCACAACAACCTCAATGGTTTCTTTGGTTTTGGAAAATGCTAAAACAGACCCAACAATACTTGTCGGAGGGCATTTAGCCGAGATAAACGGCAATGTGAAGGTTGGTCAAAGCCAATATTTTATTACAGAGGCCTGCGAGTACATGGACAGCTTTTTAAGCCTAAGACCTAAAATTGAAGTTATACTGAATATCGATTCTGACCATTTGGATTATTTTAAAGATATTGATCATATAGTTAGTTCATTTAATAAATTTGCCCAATTAGTTCCTGAAGATGGACTTCTTATTGCATATGATGCAAATCCATTTGTTAAAAGTGTTATTAAAGATCTGGATAATGTTGTTACCTTTGGATTTAACGAAGGTTGCACTTACTATGTCAATGACATTAAATTCAATTCCTTGGGAATGCCAAGTTTCAATGTAAATTGCGAAGGCAAAAGATTATGCAAAATTCAGCTTAAGGTTCCGGGAGAACATAACATACTCAATTCATTGGCAGCTTTTTCCTGTTGTCACAAGATAGGAATTTCTGTGGAGTGCATAGCCAGTACACTAGAGAATTATTCAGGGACACAAAGAAGGTTTGATGTTGTAGGTGTCACGGATAACAACATCAAGTTAGTGGATGATTATGCACATCATCCAACTGAAATAAAAGCCACACTTTCTGCGGCATGCAAAATGAAACACAATAATTTATGGTGTTTATTTCAGCCACACACATATACCAGGACTATAGCTTTATTTGATGAGTTCTCAGATGCTTTTCAATTAGCTGATAAACTGGTTATCGCGGAAATATATGCTGCAAGAGAAAAAAATATTTATAAGATAAGCTCCAAAACTTTGGTGGAAGAAATCAAGCTAAAATATCCAGATAAGGAAGCTTATTATTTTTGTGACTTTGAGGGAATGGCTGATTTTGTGTATGCCAATGCATTGCCCGGAGATTTAATTATAACCATGGGAGCAGGAGACATAAATAAGGTAGCTGAATTAATTTTGGAAAAAGATTGGAATAGTTAGGAGAGTGATATAATGACCTACGAAGAATATGAGATAATGACAAAAGAAAGATTAGAAATAAACAAAGGACATTTAAAAAACGGAGTTCTTTTTGTAGATATAAACACCGCATATATTGAAAAAGATGTTGTAATCGGAGAGGGAACTTTAATAGGCTCTTGTGTAACCTTAGATAAGGGCACGCAAATAGGCAAGAGTTGTGTAATCGGTCAGAATTCAAGGGTAGTAAATTCTATTATTGGAGATAAAACAGAACTGCAAAGCTCTGTGATAATTGATAGCATAGTAGGATCAGAAACTAAGATAGGACCTTTTGCATATTTGAGACCAAATAGTAAAGTTGGAAACCATTGTAAGGTTGGAGATTTCGTGGAGGTAAAGAATTCTTCAATGGGAGATGGTTCAAAAGCATCACATCTGACATATATAGGGGATTCAGATGTTGGAAGTGATGTGAACATAGGTTGTGGAGTAGTATTTGTAAATTATGATGGTAAGAATAAACATCGTTCTGTAGTGGGGGATGGTAGTTTTATTGGTTGTAATACAAATCTTGTTTCACCTATTAATGTTTCCGAAGGCGCATATATTGCGGCAGGAAGTACTGTTACTCAGGATGTTCCAAAAGGAGCGCTTTGTGTGGCAAGAGCAAAACAGAGAATAATAGAGGGTTGGGTAGAGAAAAGAGAATTAATTAAAAAAAGGTAAAGAAGAATAGGAGTTTAAGAACAAATGAGAAACAATGTATTCGCAGATTATAAGGTGTTTACGGGAAACGCAAATCCGAAACTTGCTGAAGAAATTGCATTAATAATGGGTAAACCATTAGGGAAGTCTTCCGTCAACACATTCAGCGACGGTGAGATATCTGTAAGTTTATGGGAGACAGTTAGAGGCTTAGATATTTATATTGTCCAGTCAACTTGTGAGCCGGTGAATAATAATTTAATGGAATTGTTAATTATGATAGATGCAATGAAAAGAGCGTCTGCAGGCAGAATCAATGCAGTAATTCCTTATTATGGTTATGCAAGGCAAGACAGGAAAGCTAAAGCAAGAGATCCCATCACTGCTAAATTAGTCGCAGATTTGTTGGTTGCTGCAGGTGCGGACAGAGTTGTTACAATGGATCTTCATGCTGCACAGATTCAAGGATATTTTAATATCCCAGTGGACCACTTGATAGGAATGCCGGTACTTGTAAAATATTTCAAGGAAAAAAACCTTGATGATCTTGTAATAGTTTCCCCAGATCATGGAAGTGTTACAAGAACAAGAAATATGGCTCAATTTTTAGATTGCCCAATAGCAATTGTAGATAAGAGAAGACCTGAACCGAATAAAAGCGAAATCATGAATATCATAGGAAATATTGATGGAAAAAATTGCATATTAATTGATGATATGATTGATACTGCAGGAACTATTACAAATGCAGCGAATGCAATAAAGGGCTTGGGGGCAAAAGACGTATATGCTTGTGCTACACACGCCGTATTATCGGGACCTGCAATTCAGAGGCTACAGGATTCGGTAATTAAGGAGGTTGTTTTGTTAAATACAGCACCTATTCCTGATGAAAAGAAAATTGATAAAATGAGATTTCTTTCAGTAGCGCCGTTATTTGCAGAAGCTATGACCAGAATCTTTACAAATGATTCCGTAAGCAAATTGTTTGATTAGTGAACTCACTCAAAATATATAAATAGGGAAAAGGGAAATTCGTATGTACATAATTGTCGGACTTGGTAATCCCGGAAAAAAATATGAAAATACCAGACATAATATGGGATTTATTACTATAGACAAACTTGCAGAAGAAAATGGGATAAAAATTAATAAAATTAAATTCAAAGCGCTGGTCGGAGAGGGAAGTATCTCCGACCAAAAAGTTTTGCTTGTAAAACCACAGACCTACATGAATTTGAGTGGAAATTCAGTTAGGGAGGTAATGGAATTTTATAAGCAGGATGTGGAAAAGTTGGTTGTAATATATGATGATATCGATATTGCCCTTGGGAGCATAAGGTTGAGAAAAAAAGGCAGCGCAGGAAGCCATAACGGAATGAAATCTATAATTTATGATATTCAATCCGACCAATTTCCAAGAATTAGGATAGGAATCGGGCAGGATAAAAAAATGAATTTGAAGGATTTTGTAACAGGGGGCTTTAGAAAAGAAGAAAAACAGCTTTTGGAAAAGGCTGTGGTTAACGCTTCAAAGTCTGTCAAATGCATTATAGAAAAAGGAATAGAGCAGGCTATGAATGAATATAATGTGCGGAAAACAATTGTGGGAGAAGAAAATGACAAATAGGGGAGTAGTCAGTTTTTCAGGTGTTGCGGAGAGCAGGGTTGCACCGGTAATAGACAAAATATTAAAAAGTCAAGATGGTCAGGGGCTAATAATTGTATCTTCAGAAATTAGGGGAAAAAGATTAGCACAGGACTTATCTTTTTTTGTTGACAAAAATATTTACGTCATGCCTCAGCAAGAGGAAGTCTTTCTGAAATATGAAGCCAAAAATCATGATGATTTATTAGAACGAATGAAATGCCTGAAGGCCTTGAGAACCGGGGAAGACTGTATAGTTATTGTACCTGTTTCAACAGCACTTAAGAAGCTTCCCCCACACAACGTATATGAAGAAAAGGTTATTAAGTTGACTATTGGTGAAGAAGTCAATAGAGATGAAATAAACAAACAACTGGTTTCAATGGGTTATGAGAGGCAGCAGATAATAGACGGACGAGGACAATTTAGTATTAGAGGTGGAATTATTGATGTATATACGCCTGATGCCAACTATCCTTGTAGAATTGAGCTTTTCGATACGGAGATTGATTCCATAAGAACCTTTGATTTAGATACACAAAGGTCTTTGGAAAATCTGAAATATGTTCAAATTTACCCTGCTGAGCAGATAATTCAGGAAGAAAGCATATTTAAAGTTGCGGCAGATAGATTAAAAAAAGATTATTTAAGCTATATAAAAAAACAGGAGAGAAAATTAACAGAGCTTAATTGCATTAATCCTGGGGAAAATTCTTACAATGAATTAGAATTACAGGTAATGGAGGCAGAAAGCAGAATAAATAACTTAAAGGAGAGAATGTATCAATTAACAGATTTCATTGAACATTCACAGAATCTGCAGTTACTTGAGAACTACATACATTATTTTTATGATGAAACAGAGTATATCTGGGATTATATGAATAATGGGAGTATTATGATAGATGACCCTGATAGGGTATATGAAGCCATAGACAATAGGAATAAGGAAATAAAAGTTGATTTCCAGGCTAGATTGGAAAGAGGCCTTGTAATTCCAAAGGACTACAACATTTTTTCTTCAACAACTGAATATTTAAAGATATTTGAAAGAGAAAATGTATTTATTTTTTCGCCTTTTCAAAAAAAAATCAAAGGTGTTGAGAAGCTTGCAGAAATTCACAATATAGTCAGCAGGCAAACGCAAGTGTTCAATGGTAAAATGGACATACTTGAAACTGAGCTGAAGAATTATGTAAAAAATGGTTATGATGTTACCATAGTATGTGCCAATGATGAGAGGATAAATAATCTATACGAATTTCTTCAAAATATAGGGTTGAATACAAAAGTTGCCTTGAAAAAAGGCTGTTTAACTTCAGGAATGGAGTTTCCAGAGCAGAAAATATGTTATATTTGGGATGGAGACATATTTTTAAATCAAAAACATTATGGACAACGAAAAAAGAAGTCCCAAAATTCAGGAAAGGCAATTCAAAGCTTTTCAGACATGCACAAAGGAGACTATGTTGTTCATGAAAATCACGGAATAGGTAAATTCCTTGGAATTGAACAATTAGTAGTACAAGACGTAAAAAAAGATTATTTGAAAATAAAATATGCAGGAGAGGATATGCTTTATGTTCCGGTAGAGCAAATGGACCTCATACAGAAATACGTTGGTGCCGATAGCATTACTCCCAGAGTAAATAAATTGTCTGGTGGAGAATGGAAAAAGACCAAGGCAAAGGCGAAATCAGCCATTGTAAATATGGCTAAGGAACTTTTGGAATTGTCAGCTTCAAGACAAATTGCAAAAGGTCATGCTTTTGCAGAAGACAACATTTGGCAAAAAGAATTTGAAGATAGTTTCCCTCACATGGAAACTGATGATCAGATAAGAAGTATTGAAGAAATAAAAAGAGACATGGAAAAACCTATAGCACTGGATAGGCTTCTTTGCGGAGATGTTGGATTTGGTAAGACCGAGGTTGCGGCAAGAGCAATGTTTAAGTGTGCTGCAGATGGAAAACAGGTAGCAGTGCTTGTTCCAACTACAATTCTTGCAAATCAACATTATTATACCTTGAAAGAACGTTTTGAGAAATTTCCTTTCAAGGTTGAAGTTCTATCAAGATTTAGGACTGAAAAACAGCAGGATGCAATAATTGACATGATCGAAAAGGGTACAGTGGATGTGGTAATAGGAACCCACAGGCTATTATCAAAGGATGTAAAATTTAAAAATTTAGGACTTTTGGTAATAGATGAAGAACAAAGATTCGGAGTTCAACACAAAGAAGTTATTAAGCAGTTAAGACAGAATGTTGATGTTCTTACTTTGTCTGCAACACCAATACCAAGAACCTTGCATATGTCACTGGTAGGTATTAAAGACATGAGCCTCATAGAAGAACCACCTGAAGAAAGATATCCAGTTCAAACCTATGTACTTGAACAAGATGATCAATTGCTGAGAGAAGCAATAGAAAGAGAAATTGCAAGGGGTGGTCAGATATTTGTAGTCTACAATAGAGTTAATGGAATTCACAAAATAGCATCTCAAATAAGTAACCTTGTGGAGGAAGCAAAAGTTGCTGTAGGACATGGACAAATGAATGAGAGGGAGCTTGAGGATGTAATGCTGAAATTCATCAACGGGGAGACAAATGTACTGGTTGCAACTACAATAATTGAATCAGGCTTGGACATACCAAATGCAAATACTATGATTGTTTTGAATGCAGATTATTTTGGGCTATCTCAATTATATCAGCTGAGAGGAAGGGTAGGGCGTTCTAACAAAATTGCCTATGCTTACTTAATGCATCAAAAGAACAAAATCTTGTCTGAAGTGGCAGAAAAACGATTGAGGGCGATAAAGGAATTTACAGAGTTTGGAGCAGGTTTTAAAATAGCCATGAAGGATTTAGAAATAAGGGGAGCAGGAAATCTTTTGGGAATGGAACAACATGGACATATGATGACTATTGGTTATGAATTGTATTGTAAACTAGTTGATGATGCAGTAAGGGCACTTGGCGGTGAAGTTGTAAATCCAGATAGAGAAGAAGCTTCAATTGAAATTAAAATTACAGCGTATATTCCAGATGCATATATTTCAGATGAAATACTTAAATTGCAAATGTACAAGAAAATTGCAACTGTTGCAAATCAAGAAGACGAAGAAGAAATAATTGATGAGCTTTTGGATAGATTTGGCGAAATCCCAAAGGATACTATGAATTTGATAAAGGTATCCAGAATAAGGGCGATGGCACAAAAATTATGTATAACTAGAATTCATGAAAATGGTACCCATATAATATTCGATTTGGCAAAGCAGAACCCTATAGACGCATATGCTTATGGAAGGTTGTCAGAGGAATTTGGAATGAGGGTAATCATTTATGGCGGCATTAAGCCAATGATAAAATATACTCTTAAGAAAAAGGATAAGCTTATGGAGACTATTAAAGTTTTGGAGATAATGTTGGAAAAACAAACATACCAGTAAATGATAGTTTGATACGAAAACTCAAAACAAAAGAACTGATTTCAATCCAGAAATTAAATGCAAGTTTGGATGAAATACAGTTCTTTTTTGATAAAATAATAAGCTAATTATCCATTTGCTTTGCAAGGAAGTTTGCACCAATTTCTGCAATCATAAGTTCTGGATTTCCAAGCGTTTTCTTTTCATCACTGGATAATATAGAAATCGAACCTATGGCATCTCCCTGAAAAATAATAGGAATTACTATTTTTTTGTCAGTTAATGACCTACTCTTGGTTTGTATTATTTTATCTAATTCATTATCAATGTTCTTTTCAAAAAAAGTTTTTTTGTCTTTTCCAGCAGCAGCAATTACCTGATCAGTGTCAGATACCAATACAGTTGCTCCAAGAACTCCAGCAGCAGTTTCAGCATATTCACCTGCAAATTGGCTTAGTTCATTTATGGGTGAGTATTTT
>CAZWCK010000071.1:0-7486 GCA_964632625.1 uncultured Oscillospiraceae bacterium | reverse complement strand
TCAAATCATTCTCAGAAATGCCATAAAGCTTGCTCATTACCCTCTTTACCCATACATCAATAGGAAAACTCTCTTTTTTTTCCACTGAAAAAAGCATAATACAATTAGCCACCTTAGGTCCCACTCCGCAAAGTCCTGTTAGGTATTCATAAGCTTCTTTATAAGATTTATTATGAAGGTTATTTAATGTGTGACATTCATCGTTATTCACACACTTTGCAGTTTCAATAATATATCTTGCCCTATAACCCAGTCTGCACGGCTCTAAATCTTCTACCGTAAGCTGGGCAAGCCTCTTTGCAGTTGGTATATTGTAATACTTTCTTTCTCTAAAGGTTCCTACATATTCACCAAAGTTATTGCATAAGGACTCTATAGATTTTTTTATTCTTGGAATATTACTGTTCTGAGAAATGATAAAGGAGATTAGAGTTTCCCATTTTTCTTGATTAAGAATTCTTATTCCCTGTCCACAAGATATTGCCTTGCCTATTATATCATCTTTTGAAATAAGTTCATCCTTTATTTTTGAATAATCTGTACTTAAATCAAAATATTTGTACCATATTTGATAAAAATCCTGTTCTGTTGCATTCTCTATTATTAGTTTTCCATATGCAGAAGCAGTTCTTGCCTTAAATCCATCAAAATTATCTTGTTTGAAATTTTCTATAACTATACTGCCATTATCTGAATCCAGATCATAATCCGGAACAAAATTCACATTAACTGGTTTGCCATAAGCAATTCCAGTATAGCTTCCATCCTCTTCTCTTTCCCATCTAAAACATTGCCCACAATCAAAGACATGGTCCAGATTAAAATCTTTTACTTTTTTCACGCTGTACATTTGTACTTTACCTCCAAATACCTATTTCCTGTCTAATCAATCCTAATATGTCTATCTCAAATTTCTTATTTCAATATGAGTAGCTTCCACATTAAGTGAAGTCATTTGTTCTAGCCTAGAGGAGATATCTCTTTGAAGGCTTTTAGCACCCTCAACAATATTATTACCATATTTCATAGTCACAACAGCTTTTATGCTTATCCCTGTTTTTGTCTCATTTAAATGTATTTTATGAGTAAAATATACATATTCATTATTATTTGATACATATAAAGCAATGTCTGATATTACCTTAGGTGCAATTTCAAAGCCTCCCAGATAACTATATGTGGGGCGAACCACTGATTTCTCCGAAATGTTTGGTTTTGCCGTCCCAAATCCTTTGAATATTTTTAAAGGATACATGAAATATCCTGAAAACTCCTTTTTTAATTGCAATGCGGGTGCCGGAATAACATGTTTCCCTAGTTGTTGTCTCTGTTTTCTTGCGATTTCACGTTGACCATCGGTTGTTATTTCTTCAATATATATAATCTTTTCAATTTCTGTCAATCCCAACCTCTCAACTATTTTAAAAACCATCCTATCAGAAGTTCCAATTACTAATACCTTTTGTGGATTAATCTGCTTTATCTTCATTGCAACAGTCTCTCTATGGCTATCAAGGGTAAAAAGTGCTGTTTTAATTGCACCAATTTTGGTATCCTGTCTCTTTGCAGAGGTGCCCGCCAAAATATTGCCATTATAAATAAAAAGTCCATCATCTATAATGCTTTCTATCTCCATTGCCCTACAAAGATTCATAGCCTGATAACTTTTGCCTGTACCACTTTTTCCAACTAGTGCGTAAACTTTCATCTTTACTTCTCACTTTTCTTCTGTTATAATAATTTTATCATTTATGATAATATTAAAGGAGGATTTCACAATGGCTTATAAAATCACCGACGCTTGTATCAGCTGTGGAGCTTGCGCTGCAGAATGTCCTGTAGAAGCTATCTCCGAAGGCGACAACCAATATGTTATTGATGCTGATAAGTGCATTGACTGTGGTGCTTGTGCAAACACTTGCCCAGTTGACGCTCCAGTAGAAGGTTAATCTTAAATAATTAACTAGTATAATTAATAACCGTTTCTTTGTGGAAACGGTTATTTTTTAATATATAGTCAATAACGTAATTTGCACTTTTTTATATTTTAATCTTTAATCATTAACAATTCTAAATTTCTTACTCTATTTTGTTCATATGATATGCAAGAGAATGTAAGCTATCACTTAAATGAACATTTTCCAATGCAATGTGCTCTGGGACTTCAATATCTATTGGTGCAAAATTCCATATTCCCTTTATACCTGCAAAGGAAAGTTTGTCAGAAACCTCTTGCGCACTATCCTTTGTAGTACAAATTATACCGATATCAATGCCGTTTTGCTCTACATATGGAACTAAATTTTCATAATCAATAACCTCAATATCATTTATTTTCAAACCAATCAATCTTGGATTTACTTCAAATATGCTACAAACCACAAAGCCTGCCTTGTAATAGTAAGTATAATTGGCGATGGCTTGCCCTAGATTTCCTGCACCAACAATAATCATCTTATATTCTTTGTCCAGTCCTAATATTGCACTTATTTCATTGGAGAGGGCATTTACATTATAGCCATACCCCTGTTGCCCAAATCCGCCAAAATTATTTAAATCCTGCCTAATTTGGGAAGCTGTATAGCCAATTAAGTTGCTGAATTCATTTGATGAAATCTTGTCTACGCCTTTTTTTTGTAATTCCTTCAAATATCGTCTGTACCTAGGCAATCTTTTAATCACTGCATTTGAGATCCTTGTTCCATCCTTCATACTGTTTATACCCATATCCCTTCAATTATCGCAAAGGCGATACATTTAATTCTTGTTTTTAACCTTTTAGTCATCCTCAAAAGTGTTAAAAACAAAACCCGTCTACTGCGACGGGCTTTTTCTTGCTCTTAGTTTAACTTATCGTCAACATATTTTACAATGTCGCCCACACTCTGAAACTTCTCCGCATCTTCATCAGGAATTTCAATTTCAAACTCATCTTCAATAGCCATAATAATTTCTACAGCATCTAATGAATCCGCCTCTAAATCCTTCATTAAATGGGTTTCCATAGATATCTGCTCTCCTTCTACCCCAAGCTGCTCAATAATAATTTCTTTAATTTTTTCAAATGACATAGTCTACCTCCATTTTCACATGTTGCTCTTTACATATAAAAATTTATTTTTAATCAATGTATTTGCAAGAACCATATCTTGCAAATCTCATTATATATATACCTCTCAATATATGCAATAACTTTTTAAAAAAACGTTGTTAAAATTTTATTTACTGCATTTCTAACCATTTATTATACTTTTCTTCAAGTGTCTTCTTGTCTCGTTGAATTGTTTCAGCCCACTGTGCTAGCTTAACATGACTTGACAAGTTCTCCTCCTTGCACATATCCGTTTCTAGGCTAGAAATTGCCTCCTCCAACATGTTTATTTCCTGTTCCAATTGCTTTATTAGTCTTTCTTTCCTTCTGTCCTCAGCTTCCTTTTCTTTATTCAGCCTTCTCTGCTCACTGATAGGCAATTCCTGTTTAGTACCATTTTCTTCTTTGAAAGACAATTCCGTCAAATATTTTTTCCCTGAAGAAATGGTCTGCTTTTTCTCTACATAATAATTATAACTGCCCAGATATTCCGTAATTCCATCAGTTGTAAGCTCCAATATTCTTGTGGGAATCTTGCTCAGAAAATATCGGTCATGAGATACCACTATCAAAGTTCCCGGAAAATCTAGCAATGCTTCTTCTATTATTTCTTTAGAATTGATATCCAGATGATTTGTAGGTTCATCAAGAACCAATACATTAGAACCAGAAAGCATCAGCTTTAATAAAGATAACCTTGCACGTTCTCCTCCGCTCAGGGAGCCTACAGTAAGAAAGACCATTTCATTTTTAAATAAAAATCGCCCTAACAAGCTTCGCATTTCCGTATCCGTATATAACTTATAAGAATCTTTAAGTTCCTCTAATAATGAATTTGCATCATTCAGTAGTTGCTGACCTTGATCATAATATCCAAAAGCTACATTATGCCCTGTTTTTAATCGCCCGGCTTCTGGTTCTAATATCCCCATCATTATCTTGAGAAGAGTGGTCTTGCCAACTCCGTTTGCACCAACCATGCAAATTCTTTCTCCTCTTTTTATATCAAAGGAAACTTTTGAAAACAACTGTCTTTTATTCTGTCCATATCCAAAGCTTTTTGCCAGTTCTTCCCCCAACAAAACATCGTTACCGCTTTTGAAATTCTGTTTAAAATGCAATTTCATTTTCCCAGTTTCGGGATCAGGCCTGTTGACCCTTTCTAAATGCTCCAGTCTTTTTTCTCTCGAAGCCGCACGCTTTGCAAGTTTCTCTGTGCCTCTTTCCTTAAACCGTCGTATTAAGTCTTCCTGTCTATCAACTTCTCTCTGCTGCTGTTGATACTTTCGCCATTCATCCTGTCGCCTCAACCGTTTCTTCTCTGCAAAAGTACTATAATTACCATCATAACAATATAGCTTATTATTTTCAATTTCAAAAATACGATTCACTGTTTGGTCCAAGAAATATCTGTCATGAGATACCAGTAATATAGTTCCAATATATGCTTTAAGGTATTGCTCTAACCATTTAAGCGTTCCTATGTCTAAATGGTTTGTAGGTTCATCAAGAAATAATATATCTGGTTTCTTTAGTAATAGGCACGCAAGTGCTAGCCTTGTTCTCTCTCCACCGCTTAGACTTGATATTTTTTTTATATAAAAGTCTTCAGTAAAAGCCATGCTGCTCAAAATACCATTTATATTGCTCTTGTATTGATATCCTTCTTTTCTTTCATATTCTTCGTTCATCTGATCATATTTATGTAATAGTTTTTCAACATCTTCCCCTCTATCGGATTTTTCGGAAATCTGTTGAGAAAGCTCTGTCATTTTTTCTTCCAATATATGCAGATCAGAAAAAATTGCGTTTACCTCTTCAATAACTGTTTTTTCTGTATTAAAACCATCATTCTGCTTTAAGTATCCTATACTAGTGTCATTTGCTATGAAAAAGTCCCCTGACTCATATGACATTTCCCTTGTCAATATTTTCATCAGCGTGGTTTTTCCCGCTCCATTTGATCCAATCAGACCAATTCTATCCCCTTGGTTTATATGAAAAGAAACGTCCTTTATTATTGTATCAACGCCATACATTTTAGTTATATTATTAGCTGAAACTACTATCATTTTGTAACTTTCTCCATTTTTTGCTTTAACTTAATCTTGCTTATTTTTACCACTTGCCATAATCCTAACTACAATGGCAGGTTTGGATACGCATCCATATACAAATCATCAACTTTACCTGATTTATATTTATAATATGCCGCAACTCCAATCATAGCAGCATTATCAGTGCACAGGATAGATGATGGGCAATACAATTTTATATTGTTTTTCTCACATTTTTCTTGAAGCATAGACCGTAATTTACTGTTTGCTGCAACTCCTCCTGCTAGAACCAACTTGTCTTTTTTCATTGTTATTGCCGCAGTTATAGCTTTTGCAACAATTACATCAAGAACTGCCTGTTGAAAGCTTGCTGCCACATCTGCTACATTTATCGTTCTCCCTGCCAGTTTCTCAGAGTTTACGTAATTCAATACACCTGTTTTTATCCCGCTGAAACTAAAATCCAAACTATCTTTCTCGAGGAAAACCCTTTTAAATTCAACTGCATGAGGATTACCTTCTTTGGCAATTTTGTCAATTTTGGGCCCGCCTGGGTATCCAAGTCCCAAAACTCTTGCAACCTTGTCAAAAGCTTCTCCAGCAGCATCATCCCTTGTAGTCCCAATCACCTTACATTCATTGTAATCTGTAACTTCAACTATGTTTGTATGTCCTCCTGAAATAACTAATGACATAAATGGCGGCTCAAGTTCTTTGTGTTCTATTAAATTCGCACATATATGACCCTTAATATGGTGTACTCCCACAAGCGGGATTTTCTTTGCAAAGGAATATGCTTTTGCAGTGGCAATGCCTATAAGTAAAGCCCCGACAAGACCCGGGCCATATGTAACTCCAATCAAATCCACATCCTCCAAAGAAACGCCCGCCTCCTTCAAAGCCTGATTAGTTACTCCATTTATATTATTTAAATGGTGGCGGGATGCAATCTCAGGCACAACACCACCAAATACAGTATGCACATCTATTTGTGATGAAATTACATTAGAAAGAACTTCTCTCCCTTCAAGAAGCAAAGCTACTGAAGTTTCATCACAACTCGATTCAATCGCCATAGTTAAAAATTTACCATCTTTCATTTTTTATTTTCTCCTCCTAGTGGTTCTAAAAAAATTGTTGTTGACCCACTATGCACCTATTATCTGCTCCTAAATGTCTGCAATTTTCACAAGATGTATAATCCATCATATTAAACATATTTACATCCGTTCTTCTCGAAAATCTATTGCAACAACTATTTGCAATAGTCATATCACCTACAATATCTCCCTTTGCCTTGTGCTGGCTGTCATTTATTCCACTATACATATTTTCCATCTTTTTTCCTCCAAACAACGTATTTTTTCATTAGTTGTTTTTAGTATTTGATGGAAAATAAAAATTATTCACTTCCGCGCCACATTATAATTGCATCTTCGTGGTTATCTTCATAATATCCTTTTCTAATTCCTGCTTCTTTGAAGCCATACTGGGCATATAAATTCTTTGCAGGTTCATTTGAAGCCCTGACTTCAAGAGTTTCAGCTATAATATTTTCGCTTTCACAAATATTTATCAATACTTCAATAAGTGCTTTTGCAATACCTTTTCTCCTGAATTCTGGTATTACCGCTACATTTGTAATATGACCTTCATCCATAATAAGCCAAATTCCTGCATATCCAACTATTTGCTTTCCTATTTCAGCAACTATATAAATAGCTAAATCATTCTCTATAATCTCTTGCTTAAAAGATTCATAACTCCAAGGTTCAGAAAAACACAGCTTATCAAGTCTGGCTAGCACAATAGCATCTTCAACTTCTGCATTTCGAATTATCATATCCTGCATTTGTTTTTTCCTCTAATTTTCTCTCTGCTTCTGCCTTTCTCATGTAATCCGGTTTCAAATCCTCATAGCTCATAATCTTTCCTTGATTATACAAATCCATGGCAAACCGTGCAATAGAAGAAGCTTTCTGATATCTTTTATCAATTGAAGCAAAAGACAACTTTATTCCTCTTGTCTCAAGCTTCTCATCCTTATACCATTGAAGTATATTGTCTTCGTATTTATCCAATCCGTCTCCGTAAAATCTGATTTCTGATGGCAGATTCAATACATTTGAAAGAATATATAAATATTCTTTCAAATCATATGCCTTACCTGGAACCACTTCAAAATAAATGTCGCCCTTTTGCGAATTTACCTTATCACAATCTACTGCTTTTGCAAAAGAGCCCCCATAAATTTGTTCCCTTCTGGCATCAAAAATCGGACATACAATTCCGTTAAAATCATCTTCATTATAGATAAAGCTTTTTAGAGTAGGAACCG
>CAZWCK010000070.1:2964-7533 GCA_964632625.1 uncultured Oscillospiraceae bacterium | reverse complement strand
TGGTGATTTGTCTTCAGCTCTGGTTCATCCCAGAGAAATATTTAACAAAGCAGTTAGAAGAAGTGCTGCTGCAATAGTACTTGTACATAATCATCCTAGTGGGAATCCTTTTCCAAGTGAAGAGGATATTGAGACCACCAAAAGACTTGTGGAAGCGGGACGGATACTCGGTATCAATGTTCTTGACCATATTATTATTGGTGATGGAACCTACATTAGCTTGAGGAAAAAACACTTAATGGATAATTAGTAAGTTGGAGGAATAAAATGAGCTTTTTAGTAAAAGATATGGGAATAGATTTAGGTACCGCAAACACATTAATCTATATTAAGGAAAAAGGAATAGTTTTGAACGAACCTTCTGTAGCAGCAAGGGACAATTATTCAAAAAGGTTGATTGCGACAGGATTTGCGGCAAAAAATATGCTTGGCAGAGCGCCTGAGAGCATATCTGTGGTAAGACCACTTCAAGATGGTGTAATTTCCGATTTTGACATGACTGCTGATATGCTAAAAGATTTTATAGAAAAAGCAACAGAAAGCAAGTCCAAATCTCGTTTTAGAGTAGTTGTAGGTGTACCGAGCGGAGTTACCGAGGTTGAGAAGCGTGCAGTTGAAGAAGTAGTTAGAAACATGGGCGCAAGAGAGGTATACATACTGAAAGAACCAATGGCTGCCGCAATTGGAGCAGGGCTTAGAGTTGATGCACCGGAAGGTTGCATGATTGCAGACATAGGTGGCGGGACAACGGATATTGCTATTATTGCTTTAGGTGGTATAGTTGCCAGCTCTTCAATCAGATATGCCGGAGATAAATTTAATGAGGCCATCATTCAATATATGCGCAAGAAATATAGTTTGTTGGTTGGTGAAAAAACTGCAGAGGAGTTAAAAATTGGCATAGGTTGTGCTTTTGTTGATATGGATGAAAGTGGGTATGAGGCGTTAAAAACAATGGCTGCAAGAGGAAGGGACATTGTCGCTGGATTACCAAAGACAATTGAAGTTACAAGCAAAGACATGTTTATTGCTTTAGAGGAATCCGTATCAATAATCATTGATGGAATAAAATCAACTATTGAAAAGGCACCACCGGAAATTGCATCAGATATTGCAGTAAATGGAATGGTTTTGTCAGGCGGAGGCAGCATGCTGCATAATCTTGACAAGCTAATCGAAATTAGTACGGGTATAAAGGTATATGTTGCAGAAAATGCTTTTGAATCAGTTGCATATGGAACAGGAATCAGTCTGAAAGACATAGATAAATTGGCAAGATATGCAGGGAAAAGAAATAAGTAGATTTGCTAGAGTGAGATTGATATGAATTGGATAAAAGAACATAAGATAGTTTCAATTATTGTGCTTGTGGCATTAGTGCTATGCGTGTTATTGGTAGGTTCGTTTATAAAGGGAGGTACTGTTTCTTTTATTGGAAGAGGAATTGAAAATGTAGTTGCAAAGGTTTCGGGGCCTGTTGCTGCTTCAAAAAATGGCATGCAATCTATGACCAAAGGAATATTTAAGTATAGTGCTGTTGTAAGAGAAAATGAAGAACTGAAGGAACAGATTGGTGAATTGGAAAGTGAGATTATTAACCTAACTCTATCCAATGAAGAACTGAAGTCCCTAAAAGAATTATCAAACGTGTTGAATTATACGGGCATTGAGGGAAAGAGCGGAATAGTTACTGCTGATGTGATTGGAATGGATGGAGCTAATTGGTTTAATATTTTTACAATAAATGCAGGAACAGAAAAAGGTATATATAAAGATGCAGTTGTTGTAAATGGAGTTGGACTTGTAGGGAAAGTAATTGAAACAGGAAATGGCTGGTCGAAAGTTATGTCTGTTGTCGATGAGTCAAATAAGATTAGTTTTGAAGTTTTCAGAGATATTCAAATGATGGGGGTAGTGCAAGGAAATGGTAAAGGTATGCTTTTGGGATTTATGTTTGACGGAGATGCAGGCATAATTGAAGGAGATAGACTTCTAACTTCGGGCATAGGCATTTTCCCTGAGGGCATAGAGATAGGAAAGGTAACTTCTGTTCTGTACAATAAAGATACTCAGCTGAAGACTATTGAAATTGAGCCTAAGGTATCTTTTCAGAGCATTAAGAGAGTAACGGTAATGATATGAAGGTAGGTTATACATTTTTCATATTCAGCTTTGCTTTTATTTTGCAAATTACAGTTATGAATATGTTTAGAATAATGAATGTGGCTCCGAATATTATTTTGTGCCTTGTCATTATATTATCGTTTTTATATGAAGAAGAATATAAAGGAATAATTTTTGGTACTATTTTTGGTCTTGTACTAGACGTATGTTATGGGCTATTTGTGGGAGTATCGGCAATTGGTTTTTTACTAATAGGTTTTGGTGTTATATTAATAAAAGAAATTTTGAATAAAGAAAATATCATTTCCATTATAATTGTTACAGCAGCTGCCACAATTTTGTTCAATATGCATTATTGGGCAACAATGGCTTTATTTGGAAGCGAGTGCGATTTTTTATACTGGTTAAAGCTACAACCTATATATGTGTTGTACAATATATTATTTGCAACTATTTTTTATTTAATAATGATAAATAAAGTTATTAAACATCGAAGTGATAGGTATTATAAATGAACAAATTTTTGACATCAAGATATTATCAGTTAGTTGTATTGCTTTTTGTACTTATGATTATTCTGAGCATTCGCCTTTTTGTATTGACTATTATTCAAAATGACAAATGGGAGGAATACGCATCGGGAATAAGCATCAAAAGTATTCATACTAGTGCACCCAGAGGAGAAATTCTAGATAGATATGGTAGAGTTTTGGCAGGAAATACTCAGGCTTTTTCCATAAAATTTTCTGCAGCCAACTTAAAAGATGAGGAAATAAATGATGTTTCCTTCAGATTAATTAATTTAATGGAAAGCAACGGAGATAAATATGTGGATAATTTTCCAATTTTGATAGCAAACGGAAAATTTGTCTTTTCTTATGATAAGGAAATTGAAGAATGGCTTGTCAGTCAGGGTATGCCTTCTTATTATTCTGCCGAAATAGCATTTAGTCAAATAAGGGAATCCTTAGGAATTGACGAAAATTACAACAAATATGAGGCCCAGTCAGAAATGCAGAATGTTTATAAGATTTATCCGCCGATTTCTGTTAAAAAAATGAAATTCTTAGCTGAAATGAATAAAGAAGCTTTTCTTGAAAGATATAATCTAGATAAGAAAATGAATGCTCAGGAAGCATTTTTTGCATTACGTAAAAAATTTAAAATACAAGGTGAACTGTCAGATTCAGATGCCAGAAAAATAATGATAATAAGAAATGAATTATCTGAGCTTGGGTTTAGTAAATATATGCCGGCAAATATAGCAAGTGGGATTTCCGACGAAACCATTATTCTGATAGAGGAGCAGAGTGAAGCCTATCAGGGAGTAGAAATATCATCTGAAACTGTCAGATATTATCCAAACGGCAATACGGCATCTCACATATTGGGATATTTGGGAAGGATTTCTGACAGTGATAAGGAGAAGTATGTAAAACAACTTGGCTATAGCCCCAATGATTTAATAGGAAAAGATGGAATTGAGAGTACCTATGAATCGGTATTGAAAGGAACGGATGGAATTAAAAATGTACAGGTAAATGTTTGGGGTGAGTTTGTGAAATTAATAAATGAAACAGAACCCCAAAAAGGAAAGGACATGTACCTTACAATAGATTTGGAACTTCAAAAAACGGCAGAAGATGCACTAGAACAGGCATTAAAAGAAATACAAGTGGGTGGAACCTTTAAAAGCAAGTATGGAAATTATTCTTATGGAAAGGCATATAAGAATGCAAATGTAGGTGCAGTTTGTGCCATAGAAGTTGAGACAGGAAATGTACTTGCAATGGCAAGCTATCCTGATTATGATCCTAACTTGTTTTCTTCAGGAATAGGCAATGATGACTGGAATTCTCTGCAAAGCAAAAACCCAAGAGATCCACTATCTCCTGCTCCTTTATACAATGTAGCAGCAAGATCTGCCATACAGCCTGGTTCTACATTCAAGATGGTTACAGCAACAGCAGCGCTTGATTGCGGGTTGGATCCGTTGAAGAAAATCTTTACAAATGGGTATATACAAGTAGGAGATAGACCCTATGGATGTTTAATTTGGAACACGCATCATGGCAGACATGGATATTTGAATCTAAGAGAGGCGTTAGAAGTATCATGTAATTATTATTTCTTTGATGTTGCAACGGGAAAGGATTTTTATAAAGGTAGTTCTTTAGGATATAAAACCCCAATAAGCATAGAAAAGATAATGGATACTGCAAAACAGTATGGACTTGGGCAGAAGACAGGGATAGAGATACCGGAAACTGTGATGCCATTACCTTCTGCAGAAAGAAAAATGGCAGGAATGCAAGGAATGCTGAAAAATGTGTTAATAGGAAGAGCAGATAAGTATTTTTATCCCAAAGTTGTAAAGGACAAAACCCTGTTAAATGATTATATTAATGAGATAGTAAGTTGGACAGAAGAAAATCCCTCAAGAAG
>CAZWCK010000070.1:0-2864 GCA_964632625.1 uncultured Oscillospiraceae bacterium | reverse complement strand
AGTTATGGAAGAATATCCGGATATATTTCTTACAAGAGATTCTGCGGTTAGACAAGCAGTGATAAATTTGAGCAATGGTAGTGTTACTCCTGAAAGCTTAGATGCTTACAAGCCCAAATATGATCCATTTGCATGGGTTGTTACAATGGCACCTGCAGATGATCCCAAAATAGCTGTGGCAGTTTTGGTATTTCAAGGTGGTTCAGCAGGATATGCATCTCCCATAGCAAGAGAAGTTATAGGAAAATATTTACAATTAGACAAGGAATATGAAAATTTTAATTTAGGAACTAGCATTCAATAGAGAGGAAAACAAAATGGGTGAAGTTATATTAGTTGCATCAGGGAAAGGCGGAACCGGGAAAACTGTATTTACTGCAAATGCCGGAGCTGTTTTGGCGCAAAAAGGATATAAGGTTGTAATGATTGACATGGATATGGGATTGAGAAACCTCGATATCTGTATGGGACTTGAGAGTAAAGTAATATATGACGTTTCTGATATTATGATGGGACTTTGTAGAATAAAAAAGGCTTTGATAAAGGATAAAAGATTTAAGGAATTATATTTAATCTCCTCACCGCAACATAGGGATGAAGGTGAAATAACTCCGCTACATATGAAAGTATTGTGCAATAAATTGCGAGAAAATTTCGATTATGTTCTTATTGACGCTCCTTCTGGTATTGACGATGGATTTATGATTTCTGTAGCAGGAGCAGATAGGGCAGTGATTGTAACCGTGCCTGAATATACGGCATTGCGGGATGCAGACTTGTTAGATAGAATATTAAACGAACAGGGAATTAAAAACAAAGTCTTTGTTCTTAACAAAGTGAAAGCAGAATTAATTGCTTCTGGTTTAGTTCCAGGATTAAGCGAGGTAGCTGAAATGCTACGTTTGGACATGGCAGGAATAGTGCAATATGATGATAATATTCATATTGCTGCTAATAATGGTGTTCCTATTGTATTGAAGCATGATTCATATATCACAGAAAATCTCTATAACATTGTAGAAAGAATAATAGCATAATCTAAAAATTAATTGTTTTACTTCTCATACCTACATTCAAAACAAGGCCAAGAGCCAACATATTTGCAACAATGGAGGAACCACCATAACTTATGAACGGAAGAGTAATGCCTGTTACGGGCATTATTCCCATGGTCATTGCTATATTTTCAAATATTTGAAATGCGAACATGCCAATGAAACCAACAACTATAAGTGCACCATATAAATCTATGGCATCTTTTGCTATTTTGGCTAATCTATATAAAAACAGAGTGTAAAGCCCTATAAGTGCTATTCCACCAAACATTCCCAATTCTTCAACTATTACTGAAAAAATAAAATCGGATTTTTGAACAGGAAGAAAATCCAATTCTTTTTGTGTACCTTGAAACAAACCTTTTCCCGCAAACCCTCCAGAGCCAATTGCTGCTTTTGACTGATATACCTGATAGTTTCCAGGAAGTGATAGAGTATCAGGATGAAGGAAGGCATCTATTCTCTCCTTTTGATGTCCTGCCATGAAACGATACATAATAGGAATACTAATCATAAATAATCCTGCCAGTTTGGCAAATAATTTATAATCAATGCCGGCAAAGAATAACATGAATACCCATATTGCGCAGAAAACTATAGCACTTCCAAGATCCTCTTTCAAAACTATTATTATGAAAGGGGCGCTATACAAAACTGACATCAGAACACCCTTCAAATTATATAATGTATCTCTTTTTTGTGAAAAGTAAGAAGCCATAAGTATTACAAAGGACAGTTTCACAAGCTCTGAAGGTTGAAAAGTAGTAACTTTTAAATCGATCCAAGCTCTTGCACCAAATTGCTCTATCCCAAGACCCGGGACATAAACTGTCAACAAAAAGAGAATAGAACCTATATATAGGAATTTTTCATAATTTTGAAACATTTTATAATCAAAAAGCAACAAAATAAATAACCCAGCAAATCCCAAAACATAAGCAAGAGTTTGTATTTTAATATCTCTTGTAATGATAAATGCATTGTCATAAGACGTACTTCCAATGATAATGATGCTGATAATGGCAAAACAAACAGGCAGAATTAGTAATATTCTGTCAGCATTTTTAACTAATGAATAAAAATAACGCATAGTAACACCTTTCAACTTGACATTTAACCGATAGAAATATTATAATATATATTGTGTGATTATATCAAGTTTTATATTGATAAAATGAAAGATTTTGTAATCTGCCTGCACATTTTGTGCAACTTTGGAAGGAATTATTTAGAAATTGGGAAATTTTAAAACAAAACAAAAGAAAAGGAGGTGTTTAAATGCAGATACTCGTTAACGTAGTTGTTGGAATTATTGCCTTAGCCTTAGGGCTATTGGTTGGATATATAATCAGAAAAACTGTTGGTGAAAAAGCAATCGGAAGTGCTGAACAGAAAGCAAAGAATTTAATTCTTGATGCAGAGAATAAATCTGAAACCATAAAAAAGGAAATAACCATCGAAGCGAAAGAAGAAGCTCATAAATTGAGAAGTGAGGCTGAACGTGAGGTAAGAGAAAGAAGAAGTGAAGTTCAGAGAGCTGAAAGAAGGTTGATTCAAAAAGAAGAGACAATTGACAGAAAACTTGATAATATTGAGAAAAAAGAAGAAAGCATTATAAACAAGGAACAGTCAATAACCGAGAAACAAAAAGAGTTGGACAGCTTTATCTCTAGGCAGATGGCCGAACTTGAAAGAATTTCAGGATACTCTATTGAGGAAGCCAAAGCTATTTTATTATCTAATTGTGAAAAAGAAATTAGATACGAGGCATCCTTGATGATTAAAGATATTGAGTCAAAGGCAAAGGAA
>CAZWCK010000069.1:0-7613 GCA_964632625.1 uncultured Oscillospiraceae bacterium | reverse complement strand
TTTGCAGGTATGAATATAAGTAAGGTAATAATTGTTGCAATGATGATTTCAGGTGGACTTTGTGGACTGTTTGGAATGATTCAAGCATCAGCCATTGTAAAAACCCTTGTTTCAAGTATTTCATGCGGATATGGATTTACGGCAATTATTACCGCATGGCTAGCCAGATTAAACCCAATTGCAACATTTTTTGTTTGCATTGCATTTGCTATGTTATTGCAGGGAGGAGCATTCATTCAGGTTGCTATGAACGTGCCAAGTGCAGTAGCAGATATCGTACAGGGAACTGTTCTGTTCTTTGTACTTGGAAGCGAATTTTTCTTACAGTATAAGGTAAGCTTGACTCATAAATTAAGAAATTCTAAAGAAGGGCAGGTGGCATAGTATGGAAATATTTTTAGCTTCTTGTGTTGTTGCTGGTATTCCTCTTGTGCTTGCCACAGTGGGAGAATTAATAACTGAGAAATCAGGTAGCTTGAATCTAGGCGTCGAAGGTATGATGTTAGTTGGAGCAGTAATTGGGTTTACCACAGCCTACAATACTTCAAATCCAATTTTTGCTATACTATCTGCAGCTATTGCAGGTGCATTAGGTGCATTGATTTATGCCATATTGACAGTAACACTTAGAGCAAATCAGGTCGTAACCGGTCTAACTTTAACTATATTTGGAACTGGTTTTGCCAGCTTTGTGGGACAACCAAAGATTGGTTTTGCTGTGCCTGAACCTGTAAAGGATTTTTTTACAAAGACTTCCATACCGGTTTTGAGTGATATTCCGGGTATTGGCCCAATCTTTTTTAAGCATGATGTTTTCGTATATTTAGCATATTTGGTTGTTATTGTTTCTTGCATATATTTATACAAAACGCGTATGGGACTGAACATGAGAGCTGTTGGAGAAAATGCAGGTGCAGCGGATGCTTCGGGAATAAATGTTACTTTGTACAAGTATATTCATATTGTTGCAGGTGGTGCTTTATGCGGCCTCGGTGGTGCTTATTTATCTTTGATCAGAGTGCCAATCTGGCAGTCTGATGTAGTAACAGGAAGAGGATGGATTGCAGTTGCCCTCGTAATATTTGCATCATGGAATCCTGCTAAAGCATTTATTGGAGCTATACTGTTTGGTGGTTTAAGTATTTTGGGATTGAGACTTCAAGCAATGGGATTTAGTATTTCCCAATATCTTGTTGATATGATTCCATATGTAGCCACAATCGTAATAGTAATAATTAGTTCACATAAACGAAAGAAAGAAAATCAACCACCGGCAGACATGGGAAATGCGTATTTCAGAGAGGAAAGATAGTTATTTACTTAAGTATTTTAAGATTTTATTTACTTATATGTTGTTTTGATTTAGTTTAATTTAGGAGTGATTAAGTGGAAAGGGAAAATTGGAGGGTAAATCTATATGTGCTTTGGGTAACTCAGATTTGTTCATTAACCGGATTTGGATTATCCGTTCCCTTTATTCCGTATTATTTGCAATCAATAGGTGTTGAAGGTACAGGACATCTAAATTTTTATGTTGGACTTGCCTCCACCCTTCCTGCAGCTGCTATGGCAATATTCTCCCCCATATGGGGTATCATATCCGATATTTATGGAAGAAAATTGATGATAATCAGGGCCATGTCAGCGGCAGCCTTGTTATTTGTTTTTATGGGCTTAACCAATTCTCCGGAAGCATTCCTTTTATTACGTGCATTACAAGGAGTCTTTACAGGGACTATAACAGCCTCCATGACTTTTGTTTCTGCAAATACTCCGGAACATAAAATGTCTTTTGCTATTGGGTTCATGACTTCCTCAAATTTTCTTGGGAGTGCAATAGGTCCTGCTATTGGTGGAGTATTGGCTGAAATGCTGGGATATAAAACTTGTTTTTATTGTGGATCATTGATAATGGCTACAGGTGCATTTTTAGTAATTGCTCTGGTCAAAGAGGACAAAAATACTTATGGAAAGCATATTAACATTGATATTCATAAGGATGTACAGAATCATAAAGTATTTACAAAGTATGTAATAGCAGTTTTAGTAATTATATTTTTTACACGCATTGCCAAGGCTGTGTTTGTACCATTCATTGCCTTGTATGTTCAAGACAGATTAGGAACTATTTCGGGAGCAACAAGATATACAGGTATTATTAACAGTGCTACAGGCATTACCACAGCCATAGCAGCTCTTACTTTAACTAGGCTTGGAGATCATCATAGCAAATTAAAAGTCAGTTTCTATTTGATAAGCGGTTCTTTTTTAATTAGCCTGATGTTAATTTTCAACCTTCCTTTGTGGATTTTTACCATATTATATGCGGGATATTTTCTTTTTGCAGGGGCAGTAGAGCCAGTACTTACATCTGCAGTATCTGAAGAGACAGATCCGTTTCAAAGAGGAACTTTATTTGGCGTAATGGGAACAGTTACCTGCACAGCTATGATGATTGCCCCCATGATTGGCGCGGCAGTTTCTGCAAAGTGTTCAGTTAGTTATATTTTATTCTTAATCCCTCTTTTTTCGGGGATGCAAATTTTAGTAATGCTAGTGAATCATAATAAGCTTAGTGGAGGTAGATAATGAGATTATTTAGGAAGATTGCATCTGTTTTGTTAATATTTTTTATCCCAATCATGATATTTTGCTTTGCTAATAATATAGTCTTGCGTATGCCAGATGCATATCAGTTTTCTTTTAAATCCACAGAGATTCTACGCGAAAATGGAATTGATGTTTCAGAAGATAACATGGGGAAGTTCATTTCAAGCTATATGTTATATAGACAAGAAGAATTTCAGCTTCGAGAAGACCAAGAACTAGAGGATATAGAAGGGGAATTTATTTTTACAAGAAATGATCAAATAGCGGCGGAATCGATAAGAACAGTTTTGAATGTATTACTTGCAGTTGGAGTGATTTTTTTGATTTATAATGTAATTACATATATTTTATTTATAAAAAATGGATTTAAAGCAATCCTTAGAAATCATTTCAGGATTTCCCTTATTGTGCTGGGGATATTGATGATATTGCCTATAGTAGCCTATAATATCCCTGTAATTTCAGACATAATCAATAATTTTGTATATGGTATTACTTTCAATGAGGCTGATATGATACCAATAATACTTGGAAGAAATTTTGTTAAAGCCTATATTTTTAGCCTTGAAGTGGTAATGATAGTATTAGTAGGTTTTTTTGCCTATATTACATGGATAAAAACTAAACCGAGAAGAATGTTTTGGTAGCTGTTTATAATATTATACAATCATATATTAATCTATGTTGAATAAGAAAATAGTTTGAATTAGTGAAAATTGAAAATGGAGGACAAGTATGGTTTATATTTATTTAGCAACAGGTTTTGAGGAGGTTGAGGCAGTTACAATTTTGGATTTAATTCGCAGGGCCGGTATAGAGGCAAAGTTTGTATCAATAACGGGAGAAATTGAGGTTGTAGGTGCACACGGAATAACTATTTCGGCAGATGCTCTTTTTGAGGACATGAATTATGAAAATTGCAAGATGATTATTCTTCCGGGAGGAATGCCAGGTACCATTAATCTTGCCAAACATGTTGAGCTAACTAAAAAGATAAATTCTTTTGCTAAGGAAGGCAAGTATCTTGCGGCGATTTGCGCAGCACCAATGATTTTAGGACAGATGGGACTTTTAGAAGGAAAGAGAGCTACCATATACCCGGGAATGGAGAAATATTTGGATGGTGCCGTATTCATAAATAACAGAGTAGTAACCGACGGTAATGTTATTACATCACAAGGCCCGAGCACTGCAATGGAATTTGCCATTAAATTAGTTGAAATACTAAAAGATGAAAAGACATCGAAGGAATTGAGAAGGAGCTTGGTGTTATAATGAGCTATAAAATGGATTTACATTTGCATACAAACTATTCAGATGGAATTATGTCTCCTGTTGAAATTGTAAAAAGGGCAAAGGACATGGGATATGATATGATTGCCATAACTGATCACGATGGAATTGATGGTGTGAGGGAGGGAATTATTGCAGGTGAAGCTTTGAACGTAAAAGTAATTCCAGGAATAGAATTTTCGGCATATACAGAAGATGATTTGTATGTTCACATACTTGGATATTATTTTGATGTTGATAATGTTCAATTAAATGAGGAACTAAAAAAGTTAAAGGAATATAGGATACTAAGAAATAATAAATTGTTAAAAGTTTTATCAGATATGGGTTATGAAATAACTTCTGGGGATCTGCAGAAAACTCAAGGCAGAAACTATGTAGGTAAACCTAATATTGCAAGAGCACTTGCCAATAAGGGCTATATAAAAGATGTAAAGGAAGCTTTCGTGGAAGGAAAATTTCTTGAATCAACAATGGCAAAGGCAGTTAAAAAAGAAAAGATTTCAACAAGTCGTGTGGTTAAACTGATAAAAGACGCAGGAGGGATTGCTGTTATTGCGCACCCAATGAAGATAAAGGGACTTGGAGAGAGAGGGACATTAGAGTTTTTTAGCAACCTTTTTCAATTGATCGGTAGATTGAAAAAAGAAGGTGTTTCAGGAATAGAATGTTATCATATCAATCATACGGAACAGGAAAGCTTGAGATTAGTTGAAATTGCGGAGAAATATCATATGCATATAACTGAGGGTTCAGATTTTCATGGGGATATGGAAAAATAAGATTTAAAGCAAAGGGAAAAACAAAAGATTAAAAATAAAGAAAATTCACTGACTTATTGTTGCGACTATTTGTAACAAAAAAGAAGTGTTTTTTTAAAAGAAATAATTGACATATTATTACAAATTATGTATAATAAGGATACAACCAAAAAGGGGTTGAAGGAAAGGAGAAAAAATGGCAGCAAATGAAAAGGAAAAATCAGAAGTTACATTTGAAATCGCGGAGCATATAGGAGTAATAGCTACTTATCCAACCGGATGGAAAAAGGAGCTGAACTTGGTGGCATGGAATGGAGGCAAGCCTAAGTTTGACATAAGAGACTGGGATGATACTCACGAACATATGACAAGAGGCATTACCTTACATCAGGATGAAGCAGAAAAGGTTAGAGAACTTCTCGAAAACAGAGAGCTTCAGTAACAAAAAAGTCATAGTGTCATATAATAAAGCATACAGGATTAGATTTAGAAGTGAAATATACAGGATTAGATTAAGAAGTAAAACATGCGGGATTAGATTAGATTTGCATGTAGAGAAATAGTTTATTCCCCATACTACAATTTTCGCAAAAAGAAATCAAAATTTAATTAGTGGGATAGGAGGTAATTATTATATGTCACATTATGGCTCTGGAATTGATGACAGTTTACTGTTCTTTTTCTTGATACTTGTACTATTGTTTTGTATGCCAGATGCGTTTGGATGTAATACAAACAATGATTGCAAACACGAATGTTCGTGTTAGTAACATATATAAAATCAAGGGAACAGAAGATAAACTTTTAATCAAAATGATACAGAGTGGAATAGAATCCACTCTGTATTTTTTAAATTTTAGGAATAATATCACTCAGTTTTCATTTTTCGGTTATTGAAGAAAAATGTAATTGCATAAAGACCTGCTAAGCCTACAAGCCCAAAAATTATCCTAGTTAGTAATTCGAAATCAGTACCGATCAAACTAGAAATTAAGTCATATTTGAAAAGACCGACCAGTCCCCAGTTTACGGCACCAATAATAATAAGTGCAAGTGTCAATTTGTTCAAAAAAATCACTCCTTTCAAAGATATTTTACCCAAAGTATGAAAAAATATGTTAAAATAAATAAAAAGTATTTTGAAATTCTACAATAAGATTATTGTAAGGACATTTTCAAGATAATATTCCAATTATTTGATTTGACAAATAAAAACAAATGGAGGCTGAATATGAAAATTCAATTAAAAACTGATATCAGAGGAGAATTTTGCCAGATTCAAATTGATAAGGAAATGACAATTGAAGAAATTATCAATGAATATTGTGATAAATTATCCTATACTGTTTTGGCTGCAAAGATAAACAATAAGATTGTAGAATTAAATGAAAGAGTTACGGAAGATTGTAAATTGGAACTTTTGGATATGAGAACACAGGCGGCTAATTTAATATATCAATATAGCGTGTCCCTAATATATTTAAAAGCAGTTCAGGATGTAATGGAAAATGTAACCGTCGAAATACAACATTCATTGAATAAGGGGTTATACACTGAAATAAAAACCTTTAAACCTGTTACTTTAGCACAGGTAAATGCCATAGAAAAAAGAATGAGGCAGATTGTGAAGGAGGATATTCCCATAATTAAAGAAGTTACAACCAGAGAAGAGGGAATTGATAGACTTGTAGATACAGGAATGAGAGAAAAGGCAAGGATATTACTGCATTCAGGTGTTGACTATGCTAAGTTTTATTCGCTTTCGGGATATATAAATTTTTTCTATGGATTGATGGTGCCTTCAACAAGGTATATACAGTATTTTGAATTAAAAAAATACAAGAGGGGAGTGCTGCTTAGATTCCCTCATCCTAGCAATCCAAATAAAATACCTGATTATGTGGATGAAAAGAAGCTTTACAATGCATTTGGAGAGGCAAAAAAATGGGGAGAGCTTATGGAAGTGTCTTTTGTTGCAGATTTGAATCAAAAGGTTCAGGATGGAAGTTATAAAGAACTTATTCAGTTATCAGAAGCACTAAATGAGAAGAGAATTGCTGAGATTGCAGATATGATAACCAAAAAGCAACGCAGAATCATACTTATTGCAGGTCCATCGTCTTCGGGAAAGACTACCTTTGCTAGGCGGCTTTGCATTCAGCTTAGGGTTAACGGGCTAAAACCTTTATATCTAGGAACAGATGATTATTTTGTAGAAAGATCCGAAACTCCTCTTGATGAAAATGGAGAACCTAATTTTGAAGACCTTGAGTCAATTGATATTAAACTTTTCAATGATAATATGAATGACCTTCTGGATGGAAAAGATGTAGACATCCCTACCTTTGAATTTATTGAAGGAACTAAAGTATTTGGGAAACGCATTACTAAAATAAATTCTACTCAGCCAATAGTTATAGAAGGAATACATGCACTAAATGAAGGTCTGACTCCTTTTATACAGGACGATGAAAAATTTAGAATATACATAAGTCCGCTTACACAATTAAATATTGATGATCACAACAGGATACCGACAACAGATGCAAGAATGCTTCGCAGAATGGTTAGGGATTATCTGTACCGCAACCATAGTGCACAAGGTACTATATCCTCATGGCCAAAAGTGAGGAAAGGTGAAGATAAAAATATATTCCCATATAGTGGAGCTGCAGATGTCCTGTTTAACTCCGTTCATATATATGAACTTGCAGTTTTGAAGAAATATGCAGAGCCCTTGTTGCAAGATATAAAACCTGATGAGCCTGAGTACAGTGAGGCAGTAAGGATGCTTAAGTTCCTAAAATTCTTTGAGACAATAGAAGATGATTCAGTAATAGTGAACAATTCCATAATAAGAGAATTTATAGGCGGAAGTATTTTTGTAGAATAGCATATAACAAAAAAGAAGGTGAAACAAGAAATGAATCAAACCTTCTTTTTTTGTGT
>CAZWCK010000068.1:0-7665 GCA_964632625.1 uncultured Oscillospiraceae bacterium | reverse complement strand
AATAGCAGCGGGAGAAACATTCAAGAACGCAGCAGTACCTGCGGTAGGTTGTTCATGCACAAACCCACAGGTTACTTTGGGAAATGATTTTTATTTCAGGGCTTGTTTCCTTGACCCATTCCAGGGTACTGTAATGGCTTCATATGCTTTAGATGAAGGATTTACAAAAGCTGCAGTAATCAGTCAGAATGGGGATGACTATTCAACAGGTCTTGCAGGATATTTCAAGAAATCTTTTGTTGAATTAGGTGGAGAAATTGTTGCCGATGAGACTTATCAGACAAATGAATCCGATTTTAATGCTATTTTGACAAGTGTAAAATCAGCAAATCCAGATTGCATATTTGTGCCTTCATCAATAAATACAGCTACATTGATTTTGCCTCAGATTGCAGCAAATGGCATTGATGCCAAAGTTCTTGCAAGTGATACTTGGGAAAATGCGGCAATTATTTCTAAGGATGCAGTAGGTGTGGCTTTATCCACATTCTTTGATGAGAAAGACGAATCAAATCCAGTTGCAGCAGAATTTGTAAAGGGCTTCAAAGAATATCTAAATTCAGATCCTCAGAACATTACATTTAATGCAAACACGGATACCGTTGCGGCAGTATCAGCGCTTGGATATGATGCATACATGGCTGTTTATGAAGCATTGAAGAGTTTAGATGGTACAGAAGGCGAATTGAATTCAGTAGCTATTAGAGATGCACTGGTAAATGTAAGCTTTGATGGTGTAACAGGAGCTATTGCATTTGATGAAAATGGGGATGCTATCAAGGATACAGCATACATCAAAACTGTTTCAGAAGAATCAGTTAAAACTAAGGAATTCCAGTTTGTAAAGACTCAGTCCGTAGGGGAACTGTAAAAATAAAAAAATATTAAGTTGGGGGCTGTCTCAAAATGAGAGAAGTTTGGGATTGCCCCATTTTAAATTCCGACGAATGAACGGAATATATTTGACCAAATAAGGAGGCTCACAAATAATGAATATAACAGCATTTTTTCAATATTGTTTGGCGGGCATATCGATAGGTGGAATATACGCGTTAATAGCAATTGGATATACTATGGTTTATGGAATACTAAGGCTAATCAATTTCGCTCATGGTGACATATTTATGATGGCCGCATATTTTATGATTTTTACAATGGTTGATTTTGCCTTACCATGGTATGTCTCAATGGCAATAATGATAGTTGCCACCATATTACTTGGTGTTACAATTGAGAAATTAGCGTACAAGCCACTTAGAAGTGCACCCCGAATGTCGATTATGATTTCTGCAATAGGTGTATCTTATCTATTACAGAACCTGGCAACTTATTTATTTTCTGCACTGCCAAAGCAGTATCCATCAATTCCAGTATTAAACAGAACTATTACCATTGGTGAAGTTTCCACATCTATAGCAACATTTATTACTCCTATTATTACAATAGGATTTGTTGTGTTATTGATGCTTTTAATAAAATATACAAAAATTGGAATGGCAATGAGAGCAGTATCAAAGGATTTCGAAACGGCACAGCTTATGGGAATTAAAATAAACAGTGTAATTACGACAACCTTTGTAATTGGTTGTTTCCTTGCAGCAGTTGGCTCCATGCTTTATTTTACACCAAGGCCATCGGTATTCCCTCTTGCAGGAGCATTACCTGGACTTAAATGTTTTGTAGCTGCTGTGTTTGGCGGGATAGGAAGTATTCCGGGTGCAGTTTTGGGAGGATTCATTATTGGCCTATCTGAGACATTTATTAAGGCGGCCGGATATTCCGAATTCAGTGATGTATTTACTTTTGTATTGTTGATTGTAGTACTTATGTTTAAGCCAACAGGTTTGTTTGGCGAAACTTTAGCGGAGAAGGTGTAAATTATGACAAAGAAAACAAAAATAATTTGTTCCATAATTGCATTTACCATCATGGCAGGATTGCTAGTTTTTATAAACGAGTCTGCGGCTTCCTCATCCATGTTCCGTACAGTATTGCAATTAGGAGCAATATACGCCCTTGCGGCAGTTTCAATGAATATGTTAAACGGATTTACAGGGTTGTTCTCACTTGGGCAGGCAGGTTTTATGGCTATTGGAGCATATACCTTTGCGGTTTTGACTATTCCGGTAAAAGATAAACCCATGGTATATTATTTATATGGTATCACCGATTGTTTAGCAAATGTAGAGTTAAGCCCAGCAGTGGCAATGATAATAGCAGGACTATTAGCGGCATTGTTTGCTGCCATTATTGGTGCACCAGTGTTAAGATTAAAGAGCGACTATTTTGCAATAGCCACCTTGGGATTTTCCGAAATTGTTCGTATAGTTGTAGCAAGCTCAGTATTTAGCAGAGTTACAAACGGGTCTTTAGGATTGAAGGCTATTCCGGGCTATTCATCTTATTACACTCCATTTATTGTGGCAGCAATAGGTATTGCAATAATGGTATTGCTTATCAATTGTTCATATGGCAGAGCATTTAAGGCTATCAGGGAAGACGAAATTGCGGCAGAGGCGATGGGTATCAACCTGGCAGCTCACAAGCAGATGTCCTTTATTATCAGTTCGTTCTTTGCAGGTATTGCAGGAGCATTGCTGGCAATGTTCTTAGGTGCTGTGACATCCACAACTTTTCCTATTATGCTTACTTACAATATTCTGCTGATTATTGTAATAGGCGGTATGGGAAGTGTAACAGGAAGTGTTATAGCTGCTTTTCTGGTAACCTTTGCAAAGGAATGGTGGTTGAGATTTTTGGATACACCTATGTATATCGGAGATTTTCAGGTACCATTACTTAGAAACGGATTTAGAATGGTAGTCTTTTCCATCATACTAATGCTAGTCGTGCTATTCTGGCGAAAGGGTATAATGGGTCAGAAGGAGTTTACCTGGGACGGGATATATAATTTCTTTACTAAAAGGAGGAAACAAACAAAATCCTTAGTTGCTGAAGGAATTGAATTTAAAATAGCAGAACCTGAAGCTCAATCCTTAGAGCCTAAAAATAATCAAGAGGGGGGTGGAGCAAATGAGTAAAGAAAACGTACTAAAAGTTTGCGATGCGACTATGCAATTTGGCGGCGTTGTTGCACTGAACAACCTAAATCTTGAGGTAAATAAAGGTGAAATCATAGGGCTTATAGGACCTAATGGAGCAGGGAAAACTACAGCGTTTAACGTTATTACAGGCGTTTATCCCCCAACTAACGGAGCTATTCATATAAATGGTGAGTTGGTGCTTGAAAACCATCCTCAGGGCAAGATGAAGGAGTTTTATAATGGTCAGAATGCTGGCAAATATACGAAAACCAAAGTACTTACCCCTGATAAAATAACAAAGCTGGGTGTTGCAAGAACGTTTCAGAACATAAGATTATTCAAAGATCTGACTGTGTTTGACAATGTTCTTATTGCAAAACACATGAATATAAAAGCAAATATTTTCTCAGCAACCTTTAGACTGAATTATAAAGAAGAAAAGAGGATGCGGGAAGAAACCATGACACTCTTGAGGATTCTTGACCTTGACAAGAACAAGGATGATATTTCAACGTCTCTTCCTTACGGAAAACAAAGACACCTTGAAATTGCAAGGGCTCTGGCAACCAAACCACAGTTATTATTACTAGATGAGCCTGCTGCAGGAATGAACCCACAGGAATCTGATGAACTCATGCGTTTTGTTGGAAGAATAAGAGATGATTTTGATTTGTCAATTTTGATGATTGAGCATCATATGCAGGTAGTAATGGGTGTATGTGAAAGAATTTATGTACTTGACTATGGCACTTTGATCGCAGAAGGAAATCCTGCGGAGATACAGAATAACCCGAAGGTTATAGAAGCTTATTTGGGGGTGGATGATTAATGTTAAAGATTGACAATTTGCATGTTTTCTATGGCGGAATACATGCTCTTAGCGGTATAAGCCTTGAGGTTCCTGATAAGCAAATTATTTCTCTGATTGGGGCAAACGGTGCTGGTAAAAGCACTACATTAAAGGCAATAATGAGTTTAGTTAACAAGACCGAAGGTGTGATAGATTTCAACGGTACTGACATTACCAAGGTTCATACCAGAGATGTAGTAAATTCAGGAATAGTTCTTTGTCCTGAAGGAAGAAGGGTATTTCCTGATTTGACAGTTTCTGAGAATCTGAATATAGGTGCATATCTTAGAAAAGATAAAGATGGAATCAAAAAAGATAAAGGATGGGTATATGAGTTGTTTCCAAGACTTCTTGAAAGAGAGTGGCAGCTTGCAGGAACTCTTTCTGGCGGTGAGCAACAGATGCTTGCAGTTGGAAGGGCATTGATGGCAAGGCCTAAACTTCTCATGATGGATGAACCCTCTTTGGGATTAGCACCATTGGTTGTAAAAGATATTTTTTCTATAATTAAGCAAATAAACGAAGTTGGAGTAAATGTTCTTTTAATAGAACAAAATGCAAAAGCAGCTCTGGAAATTGCTGACTTTGCTTATGTAATGGAGACAGGCCACATAATTTTATCAGGTACAGGAAGGGAATTACTTGCAAGTGATGAAGTGAAGAAAGCTTATCTTGGAGAATAAAGTATTACAAAACACTACACAAATATTTTTAGTTATGCTATGATAAAGATGTTGAACTAATAGTCAATATCGGTGATGGTTCTTACGTTGGTATATGTAGGTGTTGTCACCGATATTACATTAACTGGAGGATTATATGACAATTTTGATAACTGGCGGTGCAGGATACATAGGAAGTAATACTTGTGTGGAGCTTATAAACAACGGATATGAGGTAGTAATTGCAGATAATCTTTCAAATAGTGATATATCCACAATAGACGAAATCGAACGTATTACAGAGAAAAAAGTGACTTTTTATCAATATGATTTGAGAGATAAGTGCTTAGTAAAGGAAATTTTTCAAAAAGAAGCCTACACAAATAAAATCGATGCAGTGATACATTTTGCTGGGTTGAAGTCTGTAAGTGAATCAGTGAAAAACCCACATATATATTATAAAGATAATTTGGGAATTACATTAAATTTGCTGGAAGTAATGGAATCTTTTGGCGTCAAAAACCTGGTATTTAGTTCTTCAGCCACAGTTTATGCCAATTCAGGAAATTTACCTTTGACTGAGGACTGCCCTTTGGGAGCAGTTAATCCTTATGGGATGACAAAGCTAATGCAAGAACGAATTTTCGAGGATGTTTACAAGGCTGATAATAATTGGAATATTACCCTACTCCGATATTTTAATCCGGTAGGATCTTTTGCAAGTGGTGTTTTGTGTGAAAGGCCAATAGGAATTCCAAATAATTTAATGCCATATATTGTAGGTGCAGCAAAAGGAAGCCTACCTCAGTTGATGGTATTTGGAAATGATTATCCTACAAGTGATGGAACAGGAGTTAGAGACTATATCCATATAAATGATTTAGCAAAGGGACATATTGCAGCACTCCAAAACATGAAAAAGAATGGCGTGGATTTTCGCATTTATAATTTAGGGACAGGAAAAGGAACCAGTGTCTTTGAAATGATAAAGAGTTTCGAGAAAGTAAACAATATGAAGGTCCCATATGTAATAGCGGATAGGCGACCCGGGGATATTGCAATTTGCTATGCTGAGGTTAGTAAGGCAAAGAGAGAATTAGGTTGGCAGGCAGAAAAGAATATTGATGATATGGTAAGACTATAACTAGCTAAAATTTTTAATTGACATAAATATGGATAAGTAATACAATAAAATAAGAAGATCTGTTTCAGGGCGAGGTGCGATTCCTCACCGGCGGTAATCAGCAAAGAAAACATACAATAAGCTGCGAGTCCGCGAGCCAGAATGAAGTTCAATTGGCAGAATGGGTTAGATCCCCATACCGACGGTATAGTCCGGATGAAAGAAACACACATAGACTTTTGTTTTTGTGCGATGTATGCCTTGAGAGTTAATCTTGAGGTATTTTTTATTATTTAGAAAATATTGCATGCGATATTGACGAAATTACAGTAAGCCAGTAGAAAACAGATCCTTAGTGAGACAAAATTTTAAGGAGGAAAAAAATGAATCGGAATGAAGCAACAGTAAATGAAACAAGGGGGCAACAGGCATTGGGAACACAAAGGAACACGATTAAATTAGCAAAAATGGGGATGCTTGCAGCAATTTCAATAGTATTGGTGTCTTTTATACATTTTCCTATTTTCCCGGCAGTAGCATTTCTTGAATATGATCCGGCAGATATTTCTATTTTCATTGGAACGTTTGCCTTTGGACCTCTTGCAGGAGTGTTACTTACTGTAGTGGTTTCAGTCATTCAAGGAGTGACAGTTAGTGCCCAAAGTGGAATTTATGGAATAATTATGCATATACTTGCCACAGGTTCCTTTGTGTTAGTAGCAGGGAATCTATATAAGATTAAGAAATCAAGAAAAGGTGCGGTGATAGCTTTGTTAGCAGGAGCAGTGACTATGACAGTAATTATGTTTTTTGCCAATCTTTTAATAACACCATTATTTATGGGCTGCCCTATAGAAGCCGTAAAGAGTCTAATGCCGTTTATACTGGGCTTTAATGCTGTAAAAGCAGGAATAAACTCATTAGTGACTTTTGTGCTTTACAAGAGAATATCAAGGCTTTTACACAAATAGATTAAAAATTACAAATCAGGATTGTTAATAAGTTGAATATTTTATGCCTCAAATTTAAATAGAGTTTGGGGCATTTTTTTGTAATTTGCACTTTTTTATTATGTTGAGACATGAATAAGTTTGTGGTACAATAAAAGGTATGGTTGAGGGGAATAGATAAATGGAAGAAAGAAAAGCAATAAATAATAAAATAACAAATATTATAATAAAAAACGAGAATGAAACTCGAGATTTTGCCTATGAACTTGCAAAAGTTCTGCGAAAAGGAAGCATATTGGCACTGATAGGAGATTTGGGAACTGGGAAAACAGCCCTCACTAAGTATATAGCGGAGGCTCTAGGGAGTAATGAACTTATTACAAGTCCTACATTTACCATAGTGCAGGAGCACAAGGATGGTAAATTGCCCATATATCACTTTGATGTTTACAGAATCAATGATACCGAGGAAATGTTTGAAATTGGTTATGAAGAATATTTCTATGGGGATGGTGTCTGTATAGTGGAATGGGCAGATATTATTGAGGATTTAATACCTGAAGAAGCCATTATAATTAACATTGAATATGGCATGAATGAGGGAGAAAGAATATATACTGTGAGGGGAATGTAATGAATATTGTAGCTTTGGAAACTACAGGAGCACATGCATCTGTAGCTTTGATAGATGAAAAGGGAATAATAACGGAAGTAGGCTCAAATGGTGTTCTTAAACACTTGCAACTTCTTATGCCCTTGTTGTCTGATTTGGTCGAAAAAAGTCAATTACAAATAGACGATGTAGATTTATTTGCAACATCTGTAGGGCCAGGGTCCTTTACAGGAATAAGGATAGGAGTTTCTACATGCAGGGCACTTTGCCAGTCATTGTCCAAAGAAGCAATAGCGGTTCCTACTCTAAAAAGCTTTATCTATAATGAAGATGAGTTTAACGGAATTGTATGTCCGATTTTTGATGCCAGAAGGGAGCAAATTTATGGGGGCTCTTATGGAAAAGCAGTAGATTGTGATAAGG
>CAZWCK010000067.1:0-8212 GCA_964632625.1 uncultured Oscillospiraceae bacterium | reverse complement strand
TGGGAGGCTGAAAAGTAGGCAAATTAGGATAACCACCTCTGAAAATACCGTCCAAACAGGTATAATTAAAAAAAGTCACTCTATTTTGTAGTGCTTGCTTTTTTCGTTGTGTTAATATGAATTTTGTAATCTATAATTTGTGGCATGATTGCCAGTAAAAATTTCTAAAAATGTTTTAATTAAATGTTTTTATAATAGCTCTACCGTGTTATAGGTTACTCTTAATAATTCATCGTATGAACCGTTTTCGAATACATCTTTATTTTGCAACAAATAACTCAATGGCTTAACAAAGCAAAAAATTGAAACTGGAATATAATTTCCTTTTTTCCATCCAAATCCTAAAGCCATGAACCTACGTGATAACTCTATGAATTCTTCGTAACTAAAATCATAAGTTTGCACTATTTCTGAAAGCCCCTGAAAATGTTTAATACAATTGTATAATTCTTGATATGCTTTGTTTTTATCTCCTTCTTTTTTATTTTCTAGAATATCAATTAGTTCTTTCATAAGTTTACTTTTTTTATTTGATTCACTTAATGCTTTAAACAACCCCATAGCCGTTCTCCTTTTCAATTTAATTGCTTACAAGACCTTACTTGAATATCTTACCATATAAGCTACATCCTTTCAAATGCTTTGGCAACTTCATCTGTCGACAAAGTTGTAAAATTAAATGATTGAAACTAATCCCAAAAGAACAATTAAAATTATAGAAATCAAAAAATCAAATATCTAAGTTATCAGAATTTGTTTTTCCGATTTGTAATGCAAGCTGATACATAGATATATAGTTGCGAGCGATTGCTAAAGAAGCATCCTCTGAGTTTGAATCTGAAACAACTATTGGAAGTAGTGATTCAGGAAATGATACTGATGTAGTGGATTCTAATGTGATCGATTCTGCAGTTTGATTTGCTTTTGATATACTTTGAGAGGGAAATTGAATGTTTGAAGGCATTACTACTGATTCAGTCACTAAGTTTTGATTCATATAACCTGTTACTTTATTAATGTACTTGTGGGTTTCCTTGAAAGGCGGAATGCCTCCATATTTGGAAACATTTCCGGAGCCTGCATTATATTCTGCTAAAGCTAGTTGAATATTCCCATTATGTTTTTTTAATTTTTGACTAATGTAGCTTGCACCACCCATAATATTTTGTTCAGGGTCAAAGGCATTAACGACACCCAGAGCCTTTGCGGTTTTGGGCATTAATTGCATTATACCCATTGCACCACAAGATGATATTGCATTGGGGTTAAAATTTGATTCTGTTTTTGCCATGGCTTTCAATAAGTTAATAGGAACCTTGTATGTAGTAGACGCTTTCTCAAAAATAGTATCAAGGTTTACTGTTGTTGGAGAAACATTAGGCTTAATTGAATCAACAGCATCCTTCAAAACTTCAGAAAAAGTAGTTGCCGATGAAATGTTTTTATTACTAATTGATGCAGATTTAGAATTTAAAGTAACATTATTAAGATTAGTATTATGAATATTTTGAATAACCATTTTTATACCTCAAAACAAATTTATATTTTCAAATTAATACATTAAATATATCATATGGGAATAAATAACACAAAGTATTTTTGAAATTATTAATTATTATCTCGTAAAGTTAAAATCAATAAATCCACATAGATATGAGTAGAAACTATATTAAAAATATGTTATACTTGCTTTGATATATTTGCAATGGGAAAGATTACATCAGAGTACGGCTTGAAGGAGCTAAATTGTAAAGTGGTGAGGTAGAAATTTTGGAAAATAATGTAGTTAATAGCAGGAGAAGATCGATATATCTTGTAACAGGAGCAATAATGCTCTTGTTTCTTGGATTAATATATGCGTGGTCTATATTTAAAGCACCTTTTAATGCCATATATAAAGATTGGACAGTATCCCAAATTTCTCTTACTTTTACGATATCAATGATATTTTTCTGTTTAGGCGGTTTCTTTGCAGGAAAGCTGGCAGCACTACTGAAACCAAAACATATACTAATGATTGCAGCTGTTATGTTATTTTGTGGATTTTTAGGGGTATCGAGGCTTAATCCCGAAAATTCACAAATAAGTTTAAAGCTTCTATATGTATTATATGGCATTCTTTGCGGTGGTGGAGTAGGAATGGGATATAATTCAATAATAAGTACGGTTAATAAATGGTTCCCAGATAAGGCTGGATTTTCATCAGGCGTTCTTATGATGGGGTTTGGACTTGGAGGTATAGTACTTGGAAGTGTTGTAAGCACTATGATTGGTATTGTTGGGATATTTAGTACTTTTGCAATACTGGCAGTTACAATAACAGTAGTGCTTATTGCAGGGGCTTTTATTTTGAAGGTACCAGAGAATGGTGTTTATGCTAACAAATGCGGTGAAAATGAAAAAGAAAAAGAACAAAGAGAAGGAGCTGAACCGAAAAACTATACTTCAACTGAAATGGTGAGAACGGCTAAATTTTGGTATTTTATTTTTTGGGCAATTTTATTGAATTCTGCAGGGTTGCTTGTAATCAACAGCGCAGCCTCTATTGCTATGGCTTTTGGTGCACCTGCGGTACTCGGATTAATAGTATCATTTTTTAACGGTGGCGGCAGAGTGGTAATTGGAACATGCTTTGATAAATACGGCAGGAAAATAGCAATGGGACTAGATATTTGTTTGGTTTTGTTAGCGGGGATATCTTTATTTATTGGAGCAAAGACTTTTGCAGTAGCTTTTATTTTTATAGGACTTCTTTTTACAGGGATGGGTTATGGAGGTTGTCCTGCAATAACTTCTGTATTTGTGCTTAGAACATTTGGAATCAAAAATTATCCTGTAAATTTCAGCCTTGCCAATTTTGCATTAATTCCTGCGGCAATTATTGGCCCTATGATTTCCAGTAAATTAATTGAAAAATCCAATGGAGACTATAGCACTACATTTATTATGATAGTTGTGCTTTCACTTGTAGCAGGAGTAATGTATTTTATGTTGAATAAAAATTTTGAATATGTAAAAATGCCAAAATAATCATCAAATATATGTGCAAGTATTTAATGACAAAAGAACTATTAAGGTATAGAATATCTATGGTAAAAATAATAGATTTAAGTTTAAATTTTACCAATATGTGTTTTTTAGCATTTTATGTAGTGCGGTCAATTATATAGTAAAAAGGAGAACTGAGAATGTGCAATTGTAAAGACAATATGGTTAAAGATTTAGCAGGGTTGGTTGCTATTGATAGTGTGAGCCATCCAGGAGGTTCAGAAGAGCTTCCTTTTGGAGAAGGTCCTAAGAAGGCATTGGATTATACACTTGCTCTTTGTGAAAAGTATGGATTTAAGACAAAGAGATGTGGCAATTTTATGGGATATGCAGAGACAGGTGAAGGCGAAGAAATAATGGGTATTCTTTGCCATTTGGATGTGGTTCCTGCAGGAGATGGCTGGAATACAGATCCATTTAAAGCAGAGGTTATTGATGGAAAGTTATATGGAAGAGGAGTTATAGACGATAAGGGTCCGGCAATGGCAGCAATTTATGCTGTTAAAGATTTGATGGATTCAGGAGCTAAATTCAACAAAAGAGTCAGAATACTCTTTGGAGAAACAGAAGAAGTTGGCGAATGGAAGGATATGAAATATTACAAGAAAAATGAAGAGAAAATTACTTTTGGATTTACTCCAGATGCTGATTTCCCTGCAATATACGGTGAAAAAGGCATTGCGATTTTTGAACTTAAGATGCCACTTGAAAAATCAGGTGTAACTCATATTTCTGGAGGTCTTGCGCATAATATGGTTGCTGAAAAATGTACAGCAACAATCATGGGCAAAGATGGAAAAGAAATTATTTTGGACAAAATTGGAAAATCTGCTCATGGAAGTATGCCAGAAGAAGGTATTAATGCAATTTCTCTTTTGATGAAGGAAATAGGGAAATTAAATAATGAGGGTAAAACTGACTGTGGTCTTGCAAAATTCTACAATGAAGTAATAGGTATGGATGTTCATGGGGAAAGCATGGATTGCGATCTTTCCGATGAGCAGAGTGGGAGAATTACTTTCAATGTGGGAATGATTGGCATTGAGGATGGATTTGTAAAAATCACTATTGATGCAAGGTGCCCTGTTACATTTGGTCTTCCTGATGTTGAAGGAAGAATAAGAAAAGCTGTGGAACCATACGGAATTAGTTTACAAGTTGATGATTTTGAAGCTCCTATATATATGGACAAGAATGGGTTTGTTATAACAAAGCTGCTTGAAGCTTATAGAGAAATAACTGGAGACATGACAGAACCATCAGTAATTGGTGGAGGTACTTATGCAAGGGCAATGGATAATGTAATTGCATTTGGGCCAATGTTTCCCGGGAGAGAGTTGACAGAGCATCAAGCAAATGAATACATTATTATAGAAGATTTGTATAAAGCAAGGGAAATATATAAACTTGCAATTTCTAAGTTAGCAATAAAATAATCTTATAGACAAACGATGCCGTATTGAGGTGATTTATTTATGGAAAAAACATTAGGAGACTTGCTAGAGCAAAACCGACATTTTGTAGAAGAAGGAAGGGTTGCCGATTATATACCAGAATTAGCTAAAGCTAATTATAGGGATTTTGGAGCATATATTACCAAGTGCGATGGAACGGAAATTTATGCAGGAGATTATGAGAAGACATTTACAATTCAAAGTATTTGCAAGCCAATGTTGTTGCTTCTTGCACTCATGGATAATGGAGAAGAACACATAAGACATTTCATAGGGGTCGAAGCTACAGGAAAGCCTTTTAATGCTATAGATTATTCAGAGCAATTGATATTGAAGCACCATATTAATCCCATGGTAAATATAGGTGCTATAGCAATTTGTTCCATGATAAAATCTGATAATTCTTGTGGGAGTTTTAAGAAATTTTTGAATCTTGTCAGGCTTATTACAGATAATCCTAAAATTGAGGTGGATGAGAAAGTCTATCAGTCAGAAAAAACCACAGGCAATAAAAATAGAGCGTTGGCTTATTTGCTAAAAAGTTCAAACGTAATAGATGGTGATATTGAGGAAATACTCGATATATATTTTAGAGCATGTTCAATAAAGGTTACATGTAGAGATTTATCCAAAATAGGGGCTTTTCTTGCAGGCCACGGAAGAACCATAAAAACTTCGAAAAATGAAATGATTCCGGAAAACTATATAAGATTTGTAAATGCAATTTTGATGACTTGCGGAATGTATGATGGCTCAGGAGATTTTGCAATTCGTGTCGGAATTCCAGCCAAAAGTGGAGTTGGCGGTGGAATTATGGCGTTAGTGCCAAGGAATTTGGGCATAGGAATATATTCTCCATCTTTAGACTCAAAAGGAAACAGTATTGCTGGAATAAGGCTTCTTGAAGCTCTTAGCAAGGAATTTAAATTGAGTGTCTTTTAAGTCAGAAAAATTCATTTAACTATCATTTATATTCAGGAGGATTCATAAAAAAATGAATGAAAAAATAGCTAAATTACAAATTGGTGTGCTTGAAAAATTCTCGGTTGAGGATGTAATGGACATATATGGAGATTACAACAAAATATGTAAGAATTATGGATCGGCGATTAGAGAAGTGAAGACGAAACTCCAGATCCTTGATGATGATTTTGAACTGTTGCATGAACATAATCCCATACATCATATGGAAAGCAGAGTTAAATCTTTGGAAAGCATAATTGAGAAAATTCAAAGGAGAGGTTTTGATAAAAATCCAGAGTCTATATTTGACAATATGTTAGATATTGCAGGCATTAGGGTTATCTGTCATTATATAGAAGATATATATACTATTGCAAATTTGTTGAAAAGACAATCGGATATAACAATTGTAAAAGAAACAGATTATATAAAAAATCCTAAACCAAATGGGTATAGAAGCCTGCATCTTGTTGTTAAGGTGCCAGTGTTCTTTGTAAATGAAGTGGTGGAACTTCCGGTAGAGGTTCAAATAAGAACCATGGCCATGGATTTCTGGGCAAGCCTTGAACATCAGCTTAGATATAAATCTCAAGGAGAAATTCCTAAGTTTATTGCATATGAATTGCAAGAGTGTGCAAGAACTATTACAGAGAGTGATTTAAAAATGCAAAAAATACATAGTTTTTTAAATGATTTGGGGAATTCAAAAGATACAGAGCAGATACAAGCTGCTGATTGAGTCAAAAAAGATGTACTTACTAATAAAAATCAGTAGGTACATCTTTAATTTTGTCATATATGCATATATTAGAAGTTAACAGGTCTTACGCCTTCAACAGTAATCATCTCTTTCCAGAAAACTTTACTCAATTCAAAATTTACTGTAGGTGCTATTACTTGAACTTCAGGGGCAAAGAAAACCTTACCTAATTCTGTATCATAGCTTTCAAAGTCATCTTCAAATAGCTTTTTTTCTTCATTTGTGTCAGCAAACCTTGCTGTTATATCCGTAAAGGAACCTGTTCAGCAACTTTTCTTTACAACATCTACCACAATATTAGACAAGCTTTTTTCCTGCATGTATTTTTTCATTTTTTCACTTAGTATTATTGACATTTCACTACCTCCTATTTTTATTATGTACTATAAGTTATAAACTATTTTATTTTCTTTATAATACACCAAGTTTTTTTATATAACAGTGATAAAGTTACAAACAAATATATTATTTATTAATAAATAGTAGGTTGACAGATGTATACCAATATGCTATTGTTAGGTACACAGTTGTTTACTTTTATAAGGGGGATTATATATATGAAACGAATTAATTTGTCTGACGGTGAGTGGAACATCATAAATGTGCTTTGGGAGGAGGCTCCCAAGACTATTATTCAACTTACGGCGGCTCTAAAAGAATCCACAGGATGGAGTAAGCATACCATTATCACTATGCTTGGACGTATGGAAGCAAAGGGCGTGGTAAGATATGAGAAAGGAATTAGGGCGAAGCAATACTATCCTGCAGTTGAGCGAATAGACACGGTGTTGGGTGAGACAGAAAGCTTTCTAGACAAAGTTTATTCAGGAAGCTTAGGACTGATGGTCAACACTATGGTTAAAAAGAATAGTTTATCAAAGGAAGAAATCGACGAGTTGTATGCCATTTTAAAAGGGGTGGAGGAGAAAGCAAAATGATAAATACAATCATATCTTCATCTATACTGATTTTGATTATAATTACAATAAGATTTGTATTTAGAGGCAAAATTAATCCTATGGTGCAGTACGGCCTTTGGAGCCTTGTAGTGCTGAGATTAGTGGCCCTTAGTTGGTTGAATCCGGTAGAAAGTGCATTAAGCGTAATGAATGTAGTTAGCAATGCTACAAAAACAATACGAGGAGCTTCTGCGGTAGAACAAGTCATGTCAGGCAATGCAGAGGCAGGATTAATTGAAAACACTGTACTCATTATGGATAATGTGAAAACAGGTGTCATGGTGAGCGGCAAAGGAATTTCTGCCGCAGCAGCTATAGACTGGCAACTTGTGATTATGATTGTCTGGGCAATGGGGACTATCGCCTTAGGTTTATGGCTTATCTTTGTAAATCATAAATTTGGCAAGGAGATTTTTGAAAATAGAATGTTTCTAATGTCTGTCAGAGTTGATGAAGGAAAGACTTTAAATGATAGAGATGTAACCTTCGAAAATATTAAATACCTACCTGTATATGTGGTAGACGGATTGGATTCGCCATGCCTTATGAGATATAGAGGGGAGGATGCTATATATTTAACTTCTGAGGTGGCTATAGAAAATGAAAAGTTACGCTATGCAGTTGCTCATGAATTGTGTCATTACAAGCATCACGATTTAATATGGTCTATAGTTCGAGGCGGACTTTTGGCACTTTATTGGTTTAATCCTTTGGTATGGGTAGCTGCAATTATGTCCAAGAGAGACTGTGAACTAGCCTGCGATTACGAAGTAATAAAGAAAATAGGCAAAGAAGACAGGCTGGCGTATGGGAAGACCTTAGTGGATTTAATAAGCCAGAGAGAGCAGAAAAGCAATGTTTTGCGAATGGCGACTACTATGTACGGCAGCGCAAATGGGATAAAGGAGAGGGTCACCATGATAGTAAAGAATAAAAAAATGAATTCTTCAACTTTGGTTGCAGTACTCCTTATTGTTTCACTATCGGTGGGTTGCACCTTTACAGTAGCAACTAATAATATTAATGCA
>CAZWCK010000066.1:0-8236 GCA_964632625.1 uncultured Oscillospiraceae bacterium | reverse complement strand
AATTGTATGTGAAAAATCCTTGGCAAAACAGGCGGCTGCTTTGAAACTGGGAGAGTACATTCTGATGGGCAAGGGAGAAGAACATTCAGGTGGGAGGCAAAGAGACTCTATTATTGCAGATGCAATGGAAGCAGTTATTGCGGCTATTTTTTTAGATGGTGGTTTTGAAGAAGCAAAAAAATTTGTTATGTTAAACTTCAAGGTTGCAATTGAGGATGCAGTTTCGGGAAAGATATTTATAGATTACAAAACTGTAATACAGGAAAAATTGCAGGAAAAAGGTATAATTCATCTTGTTTATCAATTGACGGATGCAAAAGGGCCTGACCACGACAAAACATTTTTTATCAGTTTGATACATAATGGAAATGTAATAGGAAAGGGTCAGGGAAAAACCAAAAAAACAGCAGAGCAAAATGCGGCAGAACACGCTTTAGAAAGCATGGGAAGAGGTGAAGAAGTTGTACTTTAAAAGAATAGAGATGCACGGCTTCAAATCTTTTGCAGAGCCTGTAAGCATCGAATTCCATGAGGGAATAACCTGTATAGTAGGACCTAATGGAAGTGGAAAAAGCAATATTAGTGATGCAATAAGATGGGTTCTTGGAGAACAGAGCCCAAAGATGCTTCGTGGCGGGAAAATGGAGGAAGTAATATTTGCCGGCACTGCCAACAGAAAGTCAAGGGGGATGGCAGAAGTAACGTTAGTGGTAGACAATACCACAGGCATACTTCCGATAGACTACAACGAAGTAGCAATTACAAGAAGAATGTATCGTTCGGGCGATAGTGAATATTCTATAAACAATAATCAATGTAGGCTTAGAGACATCAGAGAATTGATAATGGATACAGGAATTGGTGTTGATGGATATTCTTTGATTGGACAAGGTAAGATTTCGGATATAGTAAGCAACAAAACGGAAAGTAGGCGTGAAATATTTGAAGAGGCTGCTGGTATTGTGATGTACCGAAACAAAAAAGCAGAATCAGAACGAAAGCTTGCAGCCACAAATGCAAATCTTGAGAGGGTAAATGACATTGTTTCCGAAATTGAGGGAAGAATAGGGACATTGAAAGAGGATAGCAAGAAAGCTCAGGAATTTCTGAAGTTAAGAGAAAGATACAAAGAACTTGAGGTGAATATTACACTTAAGAACATTGAAAACATAGAATTGAAAAATGAATACTTAAAGGATGATATTGCAGAAACTACAAGCAGCATTGACAACTTCAAGGATGAAAAAGTTAAAATTGACAGAGATGTTCAAGAAAGCAGGGAGAAAAACATAAAGCTGGAAGCTCTTGTGAATGAAACAAGGGACAAGCTACTTGCATCAGTAGAGGAAATAAATAAACTTGTAAATACCAGTCAACTGAATACAGAAAAATTAACATCAATAGAAAAAAATAAAGATAGAATAAATTCAGAGCTTATAGAACTTTCTCAGAAGTTGGAGAAAGAAAATGCAAATGCCAGGGAGCTTTTTGAAAGTAAGAAAGTTATTGATGACAAGCTCTTAGAATTGGATAATACACTAAAACAAAAAGTGGAAAAGTATGCCGAAATTTCAGGGGTTTTGGCAAAAGAATCAAAAGATATTGATGATGGCAAAAATAATATATTCAAGCTCCACAGTATTATAACTACAAAAGAGGCAGAATCGGGAAGCCTCAGGAGCTTGCAGGGTACTTTAGAAAAAAGAAGGCAACAGATTATTACTGAAATGGATTCTTCAAATAAGGGGAATAGGTCTGCTATTATGATCAAAGAGCTTGCAACAGAAGAAAGAGATGTTGCAACCAGGGAGCTTGAAGAATTAAGAAAAGGAAAGGAACAGGCAAATCAGCTATATAACAATTCGTTGTCAGAGGAAAGGCTTTTAGCATCAAAGCTTGAAGAAATGCGTATTTGCATAGGACAGATATCTTCGAGAAAGAAGACCATTGAAGAGATGGAAAGCAATTATGAAGGCTATAATAGTGCAGTAAAATTCATAATGAAACGTCAAATCAGAGGGATTTTTGGCGTTGTTGCCGATTTAATTGAAGTCCCATTAGGCTATGAGCTTGCAATTGAAACAGCATTGGGCGCAGGAATGCAGAATATAGTTTGTGATAAAGACAGTAGCGCAAAGGATGCAATATCAGCACTCAAAAACAACAAGGCAGGAAGATTGACATTTTTACCACTAGAGTCAATAAGAGCTACTGGTGTAAATGCAGATAACGGAATCATTGGAGAAAAGGGCTTTATTGGCTATGGTGTTGACTGCATTTCCTTTGATGATAAATATAAAAAAATAATGAATTATCTGCTTAGCAGAGTTGTAATAGTAGATAATATGGATAACGCAGTTAGGCTTTCTAAGATAGCAGGCGGGAATTTGCGTTTTGTAACCTTAGAAGGTGAGGTAATAAATTCGGGAGGGGCCATTACCGGAGGAAAATATAGAAACAACACTGCCAGTTTGCTTGAAAGAAAAGCAGAAATAGCAAAACTTACGACGAAGCTTGCAGAATTGAATGATGAAAAGTCTAAAGGGATGGAAAGGATTGCAGAACTGAGAAAAATAATGGAGGAATCCTTCGATGAAATTTCGGTTTTGGATCAAAAAATTAGAGAAAAGGAAATGTTTTTGCTTACAAAGGAAAAGGATCTGAGTGTTTTAGAAAATACGTTAAAGGACTTTGAACTGGGTAAGGAGAAATGGCAGAAGGAGTTAAATAATATAGATGAAGAAATGACTTCTTCAAATCTGATGATTGAAAAACTGCTTGAAGAAATAAAACTTGCAAAAGGCGATATCGAAAAAGTAGAGACAAAAATAGAACAAGCCCTTGCTGAATATGAAAACAGAAAAGGCAGCATTGAAAATGCCAATGAAGATATTACAAAGGCAAGAATTGAAGTAACAGCTTGTCAGAGTGAAAAAAACAATGTTGATGCCATAGTAGAAAGAATTAATAACTCCGTGGACGATATTAACCTTCAAATGGAATTAAAACAAAATGAATTGGAAAAGCTTATTTCTGAGAGAAACATTATTACAGATGGACATAGTGATGTTCAAGAAATAGTTGAGGAAAAAGAGGAATCAAAGAAAATACTTGAAGCCTATCTAGAGGAAATAGTTGAGGAAAAGGCAACTCTTTCAGTGCATCTAAATGAGATTTCAGCTGCAAAAGAAAAGATAGATGAGCAGGTTGTAGAGCTTCAGAATCAGAAATACGAAATGGATATTAAGCTTGCAAAGCATGAAGCACAGCTAGACAATTATAAGGATAAGCTTTGGGAGGAATTTGAAGTTTCCTATGTCCAAGCCATAGATTTTAAGAAGAAGGATTTTTCCATGAACTCGGCAGTGAAGGAAAGCAGGGAGATAAAGGAAAGGATTAAGGAACTGGGAGATGTTAACATTGGTTCTATAAAGGAATATGAAAATGTTGGAGAGAGGTATGAATTCCTTACAACTCAAAGAGCAGATATATTGGAAGCAATGGAGGGATTAAAAAAGATTATAGATGACATGGATAAGACTATCCGAATTAAATTCAAGGAAAGCTTTGATGCGGTAGTAGTTAATTTTGAGCAAATATTCCAAGAACTTTTCGGTGGCGGTCATGCCGAGCTGAGACTTGATGATGAATTAAGACCTTTGGATTCAGGAATTGAAATAATTGCACAACCACCAGGAAAGAAACTTCAAAACATTAATCTGATGTCAGGTGGAGAAAAGACAATGACTGCCATTGCCCTGATGTTTGCAGTTCTCAAAACCAAGCCAACGCCATTTTGCATTTTGGATGAGGTCGAGGCGGCATTGGATGATGCCAATATAGACAGGTTTGCAAACTATCTAAAAAACTTTAAGGAAATACAATTCGCACTTGTTACCCACCAGAAGGCAACAATGGAGCATGCCAATGTATTGTATGGTGTAACGATGCCAGAGCAGGGTGTTTCCAAGATAATATCATTAAAATTGGGAGACGATTTTATATTAGAATAGGATATAAGAAATAGAAAATTACGAAGGTAAGTGTGAAAAATGCTTATCCAATGGGAATATGGAGGAAAAGTATGTTTGAAAAGAAGAAAGGCTTCTTCGGTAAGCTTTCAGAGAGAATAGGAGATGTAATACTTGCAAGACCAACTATAGATGAAAATTTTATGGAGGAGCTTGAAGAAATTCTTATAACTTCTGATATTGGTATGGAAACGACCATGAAGATAGTGGGGCAGCTTAGAATTGATATAAAGAAGGAAAATATCAAAACCCCTGAGGATGTAAAGAGACAGTTGACAAAAATAATAGCTAATCTAGTGGACAAGGGAGACAAACACAGATTATGTGAAAAGACTCCTCTTGTGGTACTTATGATAGGCATTAATGGTGGGGGAAAGACAACTTCCATCGGCAAAATTGCCAACAAATGTAAGAGTGAAGGAAAGACAGTATTACTTGCAGCGGCAGATACCTTCAGGGCAGCAGCCAGCGAACAACTTGAAATTTGGGGCGACAGAGTAGGAATTAATGTTATAAGACATCAAGAAGGAGCAGACCCTTCAGCAGTAATTTATGATGCAATTCAATCGGCAAAGGCAAAAAATATAGATGTGCTTATCTGTGATACAGCTGGAAGATTGCATAATAAAAAGAACCTTATGGCAGAGCTTGAGAAGATGAACAAGATAATAGATAGGGAATTTCCAGAGGCTGAAAGAGAAACCTTGCTAGTACTTGATGCTACCACAGGCAAGAATGCTATCTCACAGACAAAAGAATTTGGAGAAATTACGAATATTACAGGAATCGTGCTTACAAAGCTAGATGGTACTGCTAAAGGTGGTATAGTTATTACTATAGCGGATGAGTTCGACATGCCTGTAAAATATATAGGTGTAGGTGAGGGTATGGATGATTTAAAAGAATTCATACCTTTGGAATTTGCGGGAGGAATTTTTAATGAGTAAACCCATAGTGGCTGTAGTTGGTAGACCTAATGTTGGTAAATCAACGTTTTTTAACAAGATAATAGGAAAGAGACTTTCAATAGTTGAAGACACCCCTGGTGTTACAAGAGACAGAATTTATGCGGAAACAGAGTGGAGAAATATACATTTTGCTCTGATTGACACGGGAGGAATAGAGCCGGAAAGCAAGGATATAATATTATCCCAAATGAGGGAACAAGCACAAATTGCCATGGATATGGCAGATGTGATTTTGTTTCTTGTGGATGGTAAAGATGGACTTACGGCTTCTGACAGAGAAGTTGGCTCCATGCTTATGCGCACAGGCAAGAAGGTACTTCTTCTTGTGAACAAAATTGACACACCAACTAGACCAGAGGAATTATATGATTTTTATGAACTGGGATTGGGAGAACCTATCCCCATTTCTGCGGCAAACATGCTGAATTTCGGTGATGTGTTGGATTTAATAGTCGAAAGCTTCCCCAAAGTGGATTATGAGGAGGATGAAGAGATTACTAAAATTGCAGTAATAGGCAAGCCGAATGTGGGAAAGTCTTCGCTGATAAATGAACTGATAGGAGAAAATAGAGTTATAGTTTCTCCTATAGCAGGGACGACAAGGGATTCAATAGACACTCCTTTTGAAAGAGATGGAGAAAAATACATGCTGATAGATACAGCAGGTATCAGAAGAAAAAGCAAGGTAAACGAAGATATAGAGCGCTACTCTGTAATAAGAGCAGTTGCTGCAATTGAACGTTGTGATGTATGCCTGCTAATGATAGATGCCGAAGAGGGTGTAACAGAACAGGACAAGAAAATTGCAGGGGTTGCTCACGAAGCTGGAAAAGGTATAGTAGTTGTGGTTAACAAATGGGATTTGATTGCGAAAGAAACAAATACTATGCGTGATTTCCAAAGAGATATAGGCAAGGAGCTTGCATTCATGTCTTACGCACCTACTGTATTTATATCGGTGTTGGAAAAACAGAGAATACAAAAAGTCATCGATATGGCAAAATACGTTTCTGAAAAACGTGCACTAAGAGTGCCAACAGGACAGCTAAATAGCTTACTTCAGGATGCAATGATGATGAAACAACCACCATCAGACAAAGGAAAGAGACTGAAAATATACTATATGACACAGGTTTCCGTGAAACCGCCTTTATTTTCTTTGAAAATTAATTCAAGAAAGCTAATGCATTTTTCCTATGCAAGGTATATAGAGAACAAAATCAGAGAGGGCTTCGGATTTGAAGGAACCTCTATCAAGTTTGTGTTCAGGGAAAAGAACGAAAAAGACGAAGAGTAAGTTACGCTGAATTAATACAGTCGACAAAAATAATATTGAACATGTTTAAATAATTGAAAGGACTCTGGTAATGGAAGATTTTTTTTTAGCAGGCATAAGTTTGACAATGCCTAAACTATTGGTTTGCATTGGTTTGATTGTTTTGGCCTATTTCATAGGAAATATAAACCCTGCTATTTGTATAGGAAAGGCATATGGGATAAACATCAAGGAAGAGGGAAGCGGAAATGCAGGAACAACAAATGTTCTTAGAGTTTTAGGCAAAAAAGCAGCAGTGGAAACCTTAGCAATAGACATACTTAAGGGTGTTATTGCAGTAATGCTTGGCGCATTGGGGGCTTATATAGTTGCGGATATTAAATTAATATTGGTGATGAAGCTATTGTGCGGACTTGCTGTATTTTGCGGGCATATATGGCCTGTAATGTTTCAATTCAAAGGAGGAAAAGGAGTAGCCACTGCTTTTGGCGTATTGCTTGCGGTTTATCCAGGATTAGCTCTTACAGAACTTCTTTTGGTAGGAGTTGTGGTACTTGTGACAAGAAAGGTTTCGGCAGGTTCACTACTTGCTGCACTGATTTTGCCTTTCTTAGCATGGTATATATTTAGAATTTCGGAGATACAGAATTTGTATATGTGTTGGACTGTTGTAATGGCTGCAATAGTAATATTCAAGCACAGAATGAATATTGTACGGCTAGCGAAAGGTGAAGAATCAAATATAAGTTTCAAGAAATAAATGCACAATTGATACATGGACGAAAGGAATTCACAAATGAGTTATTTAGATAAATTGAATCCGGAACAGAAAGTTGCGGCACTTCACAAGGATGGCCCACTATTAATACTTGCAGGTGCAGGAAGTGGCAAGACAAGTACTATGACTTGTAGGATTGCTCATCTAATTCAGGATGAAGGAATAAGTCCTTACAATATTTTAGCTGTAACTTTTACAAACAAGGCTGCAGGGGAGATGAGAGACAGGGTGGAGAATCTCATAGGTTCAGGAATAAATATGTGGATTCTTACCTTCCATTCAGCATGTCTTAGAATATTGAGAAATCATTCAGAAATTTTGGGCTACAAAAATGATTTTGTGGTTTATGATCCAACAGATCAAAAGACAGTTATGAAAGCTATAATCAAGGCAATGAATATTGATGAGAAGAAATACACCCCTCAATATCTTTTATCGGCAATAAGCGATTGCAAAGAAAAAGCAATGTCTCCAGATGGATATTTAAGAGCTAATGGTGAAGATTTCAAGACGAAAATAATTTATGATGCCTACAAGGAGTACCAGAAAGTATTGAAGAAAAATAATGCAATGGACTTCGATGACCTCATACTTAATGTTGTAAAACTCTTTGAAAAGGATGAAGAAGTTCTTTTGAAATATCAGAATAGATTTAGATATGTTATGGTAGATGAATATCAGGATACTAACTTTATTCAGTATAAGTTTATCAAGATGATTGCAGAGGCTCATAATAATATTTGCGTAGTTGGGGATGATGATCAGTGCATTTATCAATGGAGAGGTGCGGATATAAGAAATATATTGGATTTTGAGAAGGATTTTAAGAATACCAAGGTTATCAAGCTAGAGAGAAATTACCGTTCAAATGCAAATATTATCAATGCTGCACATTCTGTGATAGAGAAAAACCGACAGAGAAAAAACAAGAAATTATGGACAGACAAGGAAGATGGGGACAAAATAAAATATTACAGGGCAGATGATGAAAAGGAAGAAGCCAGATTTATAGCTCAGGAAATAGACATATTACATAGTGCTTACAAGCATGAACATGACCAAAAGCTGGAATACAGCGATTTTGCAATACTTTATAGAACAAATGCACAATCCAGAGTTTTTGAGGAGGCACTTTCTCGAAGAGATGTTCCTTACAGGGTGCTGGGAGGTTTGAGATATTATG
>CAZWCK010000065.1:0-8267 GCA_964632625.1 uncultured Oscillospiraceae bacterium | reverse complement strand
AAGCAAGGCCGCCACCGAATCAAATAACCTTCCCATACTGGAATTGAAAACAGTGTTTATCCCATTATTAAGTGCTGCCTTTACAAGCTGCCATTGCGGTTGTCCCTGAATATCACAATGTTCCCTATTGTATCTAATAATTTCTCTAACATCAATTATCCATTCTTCATTATCCTCAGTTAATTTATCTGTTCTCAAATCTTCATTATTTGCATCCTTCCCGGAAAAAGATTTCGATTCTTCTTGACAAAAATCATACGCATAACACATGGCAGATTTCCAAGCTTCCTTCATGGAACCATCCCCGCCAATCATTTTTATATATTTCATATGTGAAAATCTATAGAAGCCTCCGCCCTGACAAATGAGTATTTCTCCGCCCCATATATTTCCATCTGTGCCGTAACCAGTTCCGTCAAAACTAACACCTATCACGGGCCCTTGTAAATGATGTTCCGCCATTACAGAAGCAACATGAGCATGATGATGCTGAACTTTTATTATTTTCAACTTTTCATTTGACACATTATTTTTCTCACTGACATACTGCTCTGCGAACCCTGTAGAAAAATATAGAGGATGCATATCACAAGCTACAATTCCTGGTTTTATTTTGAAGATTCTGCTCATTCTCTCAATATTTTCTTTATAAATTTGCTGATTTTCTAAAGTATCCAAATCGCCAAAATATTGACTAACATAAGAAAACTGACCTTTGCTCAGCGCAAAAGAATTTTTTAACTGACCTCCTGTTGCCAAAACCATTATATTTTTATTAATTTCGCTAGTGGCTGTAGCATCACAATCTGCTTCTGAATCTGTAGATAAATCAATTTTGGTGTCACAGGTCGCTTTTAATTCCATATATAAAGGAACTGGAACGTAACCCTTAGACCTTCTTATCATCTGAGGCTGACCATCTATTACCCTAACAACGGAATCATCAGTTCTTACACGAATAGCCCTCTCATTGTATAGCACTCCTGCAATATCCCGCTCCTTATCCATCAAACCGAACATCTCTTCTTCATCCTTGATAATTGGCATATTTGATAAATTGGCACTAGTTACAATAAGAGGCCCGTCAAACATATCCAAAAGCATATACTGTGCCCCCATGCTTGGAAGAAATGACCCTATGAATCTACTTCTGCTTATCTCTTCAAAATTTCTTTTTGCTCTATTTTTTTCCATTCTATTTGAATTAAGTGCTGTTTCTAAATATCTAAATAGTTTTGATGTTGAATTTTTAACTTCATTTATTTCTGAAATTAATTTATGCTCCAACAAAATTATCGGTTTAGCAGCGGACATTAATAAATCCTCCTCTGCTTTATTCACAATGCAATATTTCTTTATTTCATCAATATCCCGGAACATTACTGCAAACGGCTTATTTTCCCTTTTCTTGATATTTCTTAATCTCTCTACTGCTTGTATGTTAAATGGATCAGCAATCAGGTTATACCCCCCCATGCTTTTCATTGCTATTATATGACCACATTTAAGCAAATAGGCTGCTCCAAATAAAGGCTCAACCACTTGCTTCTCAATAGTTTCTTTTTTTTCTTCAGTCAGACAATCATTATATTTCCAACCGTACTCAGGACATAAAGCATTGTTATTCAAAGGCTCATCCGTTTTTGGTATGTTTTCTTTATCAGTCTTAAAAATTAATTTAGGTCCGCAATCATGACAGGAAATAGTTTGCGCATGATGTCGCCTGTGATGAATATCTGTGTATTCTTCTTCGCAAAAGCTGCACATTGGCCAGTCAATCATTGCGGTATTTTCCCTGTCATATGGGATTTTATCAATAATTGTATACCTTGGACCGCAAACCATACAGCTTATAAAAGGATGCATATATCTTTCATTTTGTGCATCTAACAATTCTCTTTGACAAAAGTTACACATTGACAAATCTGCAGGAATCATTGCTGCCTCATCATCCCCGTCACTGCTTTGTAATATTGTAAATTTTTCATATTCCCTAAAAGGCAATTCCATCCTTTTTATATGCACAATCTCGGCCGGCTCTGGTTTTTCTCTTTGCAAAATTTCAATAAAGTTGTCAATTCTATTTTTGGTATCTGTTACAATAACGTCAACAAGACCGCCAATATTCAGAACTTCGCCTTTCATATTGTAACGGTCTGCCATTTTTGCAACAAAGGGTCTGAAACCTACCCCTTGTACAATACCCCATAATTTAATTTTCTCAGTAATTCTTTTTTCCATGTATTCTACTCATATGCAACCAACCATTAGAAGATTATCAATGATTAATTGCTCAACTTTTAACTATTAATATGTTCATGATTGTGAGAATGATTATGAGTATGCCCTGACTCGTGAGAATGTTCGTGAGAATGTTCATGAGTATGCCCTGACTCGTGAGAATGATCATGAGTATGTTCATGCGTATGTCCGCAAGAATTTTCAGAAACTCTAAGCTCCTTTGCTCTTTTCTCAAGCCACAAAGCAACCTCCTTATATCCTTCTCCTGTTTTACCTGATACCTTGAATACAGGGACCTCCTTATTTAAAGCTCTTACACCCTTCATAAAAAACTCTTCATCAAAATCCAGATAAGGAATCAAATCTACCTTATTCAAAACGATAATATCTGCCTTCTCAAAAGCAAGCGGATATTTATAAGGCTTATCGCTTCCCTCTGTAACTGTAGAAACCAGCATTTTCACATGTTCACCAATACTAAATTCTGCTGGACAAACCAAATTTCCTATGTTTTCAATAAACAAAATCCCCTTTTGTCCCGCATTCTCTGAATGATTCATGTTTATCTTCTCTAACATTATGTCCAGCATCTGATCAATTGAAGGTGCATCTAAATGACAAGCTCCGTAGGTATTTATCTGAAAAGTATCAATTCCCAGCTTGCTCAAAGTTTGAGTATCAAGATCGGACTCAATATCTCCTTCTATTACATATGGCTTTAAAAAAGTAAGATTATCAACTATATTTCTGATAGTGGTGGTTTTTCCAACTCCAGGTGCCCCCATTTCGTTTACAACAAGCACTCCACAATTAGTCATATGATCATTTACATGTGCCGCTATTCGGTCATTCTCATCATATATGTTTTCCATTACATCAATTTTTCTAATATCGTGCATTTTTACCTCCATATTTATCCTAAACAGATTTACTTCCAACTCTTAATTAAAATTTTCCTTACTCTTCTTTTCTGATTAACTTCAATTACTATTCAACTTCAATATCCTTGATATAAAACTCCTTGCCTATATCCGTAGGACCTCCAAGGCCATCACATTTCGGACAAGCAAAGGACATTATGGGTTTATCAAAAATCTCACCGCATTTCTCACATTTAAGCTTTGGCTTAATGTGGATTATTTCAACGTCAGCACCCTGACATACTGTTCCCTCACCAATTATGTCAAAATACATTTGCACTGAATCCCCAACATACCCTGAGTAATCGCCTATGACCAATGTAACCTTTGTTACTTTCTCAGCGTTTGCTTCCATACAGTGTTTTGAAACTATTTTTATTATTTGCTCCGTAATTGGATACTCGTGCATTTTTTACCTCCATCTTTGCATTGGGTGAAATGCATTCATCCTTGCTTCTAATGAATTAAATTCATCAGATAACTAGTTTGCTGTAAAAACTTAATAATTTTATTTAACAAAATTATTGTAACATATTTTTTATATATAATAAAGTAAGAAAAATAATTATTTTTTGTATATTTATACAATATTACATATAATTAATTGAATTTTTGTGGTTTTTTCCATTTTTGCATTGACATCGTTAGAATTTTCTGTAAAATTAGAGAGTAATATTAGTATATTATTTTATTTTATTTTATTTTTAAAGGAGTGTGTTTATGGAGAGTAAAGGACAATGGGGAAGCAATATTGGCTTCCTGCTAGCCGCTATAGGTTCTGCAGTAGGGCTAGGTAATCTATGGGGATTCCCATACAAAATGGGAGTAAGCGGAGGATTCGCTTTTCTACTTATTTATTTGATTTTGGCAGTATTGGTTGGCTTTGTAATCATGCTTGGTGAATTATTGATAGGTCGTTACACAGGAAAAGGTGTAATGGCTGCATATCAAACACTTAGCAAGAAATATACAATTTTAGGTTGGATGGGTTTTTTGTGCGCATTCTTAATTTTATCTTTCTACACTTCACTTGGTGGCTACACAATAAAATATGCCGTTGCCAACTTTGGAGACATCTTTCATGCTAGTTGGGGCGTAAATGGCGCTGACGCCGGAGAATACTTTGGAGCATTTGTTGCCAATGGCTCTAATGCATCCATATTTGCAATAATATTTATGGTTCTTACTGTTATAGTAGTTATGGGAGGAGTATCCGGCGGTATTGAAAAGTTCTCAAAAATTGCTATGCCTCTACTGTTTTTACTGTTATTAATAGTAATTATCAGATCAGTTACACTCCCTGGCGCCGGTGCTGGCCTTGCATTCATGTTCAAGCCTGACTGGGCGGTATTTGCCGGAAAAGGTTGGGTTTCAGTGCTTGCAACAGCAGGTGGGCAAATGTTCTTCTCATTATCACTTGGTATGGGATGTATGGCTACATATGGTTCTTATTTACCTAAAAGTACTGATTTGGAGCAAAGCGCAATTATCATACCAATAGCGGACACCGCTGTTGCATTAATGGCTGGTCTTGCAGTAATGCCTGCTGTATTTGCAATGGGTATGGAACCGGGTGCTGGTCCTGGATTATTATTTATAACTCTTCAGGCTGTATTTGATGCAATGGGTGCTGCAGGTCCTCTTTTTGGATTTATGTTATATTTCTTAGTATTTATTGCCGCACTTACTTCATCAGTATCTCTGCTTGAAGTATCCACTGCAGTAGTACTTGATGCACAACAAGCAAAAGGAAAAAATCCTGAAAGAAAAAAAGTTGCCATCATATTGGGAATAATAATCGGTGCTTTGGCAGTATGGGTAACTATGGACAGTCTTGGTGGCGGATCTCTTCCTCAGCCTCTAGGTTTCTGTTGGTTAGATTTCTTTGACCTATTATCAGAAGGAATTATGATGCCGCTTGGTGCACTTTGCATGTCTCTTATTATTGGTTGGAAGCTTGGCCCTACTTGGATTGAAAATGAGCTTTGTCAAGAAGGCAATAAATGGAGAACAAGGAGTTTTGCAATGATTTGCTTTAAAGTTATTGCTCCTATAGGTATGTTAATGATTTTGTTAGGACAAATCAGTAATTTCTTTAAACTGGGTTGGTTCTAACAGCATTACACATATTATATGATTTTTATCCTCAAATTTTTAAAAAAGGTTGCCCATCCTGGCAGCCTTTTTTGTGACTTTATCACTGAATTTATTATTCAATTTGATATATTAATATATAAATTAAATTAATCATGTGCATATTAATCAAATAAAGGTATTAATAAATTGGAGGTAAAATACATGAATAAAAAGAAGGTACTTATCATAGGAGGAGTAGCAGGTGGTGCTACTACTGCAGCACGCCTCAGAAGGCTTGATGAAACTGCAGAAATAATAATCATGGAAAAGGGTGATTATATATCCTATGCCAATTGTGGACTTCCATATTATATTGGAGATGTAATAAAGGAAAGGGATTCCTTGTTAATTCAAACACCAACGATAATGAAACAACGCTTCAATATTGATGTCCGTACTGGAAATGAAGTTTTATCTATAGATAGAGTAAACCAAACCATTAAAGTGAGACAAAACTCAACTGGCAAAGAATATGAAGAGAACTACGATAAATTGCTAATTTCCACAGGTTCCACACCATTAGTTCCTCCTATTGCCGGAATAGATTCCCCTCAGATTTTTACTCTATGGAATATACCAGATACTGATAGAATTAAAAACTATATACTTGAAAACAAACCAAAAAGAGCTGCTGTCATAGGCGGTGGCTTTATTGGTCTTGAGATGGCTGAAAATTTACATGCAGCAGGCTGTCAGGTATCGATTATTGAAATGCAAGATCAAGTAATGACTCCTGTTGATTTTGAAATGGCTCAACTTGTTCAAGAAAACATAGGCATGAACGGTGTGAAATTAATACTTTCAGATGGTGTTAAAGATTTTGAAAGCGTAAACAATACTGTAAAAATAAATTTGTCCAGCGGTAAAAGTTTAGATGCTGATATTGTAATACTTTCCATAGGCATCAAACCAAATAGTTCCTTGGCAAAATCTGCAGGCTTAGAATTAAATCAACGTGGAGGTATTATTGTTGATGAATATTTAAAAACTTCAGATTCCAATATTTATGCCGTCGGTGACGTTATTGAGGTAACAGAGTTTATTGAAAAAGCAAAAACTATGATACCACTGGCAGGTCCTGCAAATAAACAAGCCCGTATATGTGCAGGAAATATTTATAACGAATTAAACCAACTTACTGAAAAAGAATCTTACGATGGGACCCAGGGAACTTCTGTTGCAAAGGTTTTTGACCTAACGGTTGCCTCAACAGGATTAAACCAAAAATCACTAGTGAGAATGGGAAAAGAAATAGATAAAGATTTTTATGTTGCATTAATTAATCAAAAATCCCATGCGGGTTATTATCCCGGTGCCACAACTATGACATTGAAAATGTTATTTTCGCCCTCTGGAAAGATTTTGGGTGCACAAATAGTTGGTCAAAATGGAGTTGACAAAAGGATAGATGTAATATCCACGGCAATGAGACTAGGTGCTACTGTTAAAGATCTTGAGAAAATTGAACTTGCCTATGCTCCCCCGTACTCTTCTGCAAAGGATCCTGTAAATATGTTGGGATTCGTGGCAAGTAATATCTTATCGGGATTAATACGCTTCGTACCTTGGAATGGGCTTGAAAATCTATCCGAAACAGCAAATTCTTATGGAACCGAAAATGTTACCATACTGGATGTTTCTGAAGAGGCAGAAAGAACTGCCTTCGCCATAGAAAATTCCATTCATATTCCTTTTGGTCAGATCCGCGACAGAATGGGAGAATTGAACAAAGACTCCTTGATTATCACTTACTGCGCAATAGGAGTCAGATCATACAATGTAGCAAGAATTTTAATTGATTCCGGCTTTAATAACGTTGTTGTGTATCCAGGTGGAAGTACCTTCTACAAATCAGTTTTTCATAATGTATTATATCCTGTTACTGAAGAATGTCCTATCAACAATCTGTCAATAAATACAATAAACGAACCCGATTTAGAAACAGTATATGCAACTTTGGATTGTAACGGCCTACAATGCCCCGGTCCCATAATGAGGGTTTTTAATACAATCAATGAAATCAAAGAAGGGCAAATAATTAAAGTCTTAGCCTCTGATATTGGATTTGCCAGAGATATTGATGCCTGGTGCAAGCGTACAGGAAATACTTTACTAAAAACAGAGCGTGAAAATAGCATGAATATAGTATATATCCAAAAGGGGCAATCTTCAAATGCTAACGTAGGTAATTGCAATTCGCCCACTATTTCACAGTCTCCCGCCCTAGAACTTCCTCAAGGCAAAACAATGATTGTATTCAGCGGTGACCTTGATAAAGTTCTGGCTTCCTTTATAATTGCCAATGGTGCTGCTTCAATGGGAAGACCTGTTACCATGTTTTTCACCTTCTGGGGTTTAAATGCCCTTAGACGAACTTCCAAGGTTTCTGTCAAGAAACCTTGGATTGATAAAATGTTTGGAATGATGATGCCAAGAGGAATTTCAAAGCTAAGTCTTTCCAACATGAATATGGGTGGTATGGGTACCAAAATGATGAAAAAGGTAATGAAAGATAAAAATGTTGATTCTCTTGAAGCCTTAATGAAAAATGCTATGTCAAATGGGGTTAGATTGGTAGCATGTACCATGTCCATGGATGTAATGGGTATAACTAAGGAAGAATTAATTGATGGTGTTGAATATGCAGGTGTAGCCACCTACTTAGGCGATGCTGAAAACTCAAATGTAAATTTATTTATCTAATAAACCTGAATTAATTATGACCTTTTTAATGGCTGAGCTTATTATCATATATTTCTATGGTAATCTGCTTAGCCATTATCGTTTCTTTATTTTTATTATTTGGTTGTTATCTATTTCCTCAATATTCTACATCTAATGTATACCATATGTGTCAAATTTATTATTTATAACAACAAAATTTGTTTTTCCTTGTTCTTTTTGATAAATTTTTTTGCTTTTTACTTGACTTTTAAGTCGGATTTTATTATAGTTAGAAATGTGTTATTT
>CAZWCK010000064.1:0-8333 GCA_964632625.1 uncultured Oscillospiraceae bacterium | reverse complement strand
ATATTATTTCAAGATATATTAAGCGAATAAAGGTGGTATTTATGCTGGGGTTATTTGAGGTTTCGAAATTTAAAATTATTAAAGTGTTTTTAATAGTATGAGGTGAAGTACGTGAAAGAGGCATATTTGCAAAATTATCTTGTTGAAAACTATATACTTATTGCAATGGTAGTGAGTATATATCTTGTTGTTTCAATGAAATCGGCAGTAGACATATTAATAAAAAAACGAATGGTTATAAATATGACACTGCTTTTGATTCTGTCTATAGCGGAGTTCTATATGAATTATCTTAAGGAGCAAGCTATGGTGGGATTGCCACTCATCATAACAGGTATAACCTATTACTCTCTAAGGCCGCTTGTTATGGCTGTAATCGTAAATATGGTGGAACCAAAAAATAAATTAATCTATGTTCCCGCCATAGTGAATTTCCTTTTTTACTGCAGTGCATTTTCTAAGAATAATGTATTTTATTTTGGGTCTGAAGGAAATCTTGAGCTTGGACTAGCAGGATATGGCTTTATTGTTACGGACTGGGTATATTGGGCTATATTCCTTCTTATATTGAATATGAAATTTTACAGAAAAACAGATGTAAATCGTCTCGGAGCCTTCTTCTGTATAGCCTGGCTGATGACTGCAAATATTATGGAAACAATTGGGGTACGTGCAGGAATATTGAATGAAACCTACGCCGCAACCTTCGTGTTTTATTATCTTGTAATACATGTACATATATCACAGCAGGTAAATGAAGAAAAGGAAATAAAACTGAGAGAGCAAAGAGTATCATTGATGCTTTCACAGATACAGCCTCATTTCTTATACAATACATTAAATACTATCACTGCACTTTGCCGGGCAAATCCAAAACTCGCAGAGGAAACTACTATAAAATTCTCCAGATATCTTAGGGAAAATATGTATAGTATGGGTGAAAATGATATACATCCTTTTTCTCAGGAACTAGAACATACAAATATTTATCTTGATATAGAAAAACTGAGATTTGGGGACAGGGTAAAGATAGAATATGATATAAAATCAAAGGACTTTAATATGCCAATACTGACTCTGCAACCAATTGTGGAAAATGCAGTCAAGCACGGAATATGCAAAAAGCTTGAGGGAGGAACAATAAAGATTTCTACAGAAAAGAAGGGAAGGGATTACATCATAACAATTGCAGATAATGGAATAGGCTTCGAAATAGACAAGGTATTAAATGATGGAAAGCCTCATATTGGCATACAGAATGTAAATGAACGGCTAAAAAGTACGGTTAAGGCAGAAATGGAAATTACAAGTTTTATAGGAATTGGAACAACGGTAAAAATTATTATTCCGGGAGAAAGAAAAAATATAAGACTGGAGAGTGGTGGACGACGTGAAATACTTAGTATTGGACGATGAGATAATTGCGGCAGAGTATCTTGCAGCATTAATATGTGAAGTTGATGAAACAGCAGAAGTTGTAGTAGCAAATAATTCTGTTGAGTCACTGGAGCTTGTCAGGCAGCAGCAGTTTTATGTGTGCTTTATTGATATACAAATGCCGGGATTAAATGGCATAGAGTTTGCCAAGAAGCTTAAAAAAATGTACCCTAAGACAAACTTTATATTTGTCACCGGTTATTCGGAGCATATGGGGGAGGCTTTCAGACTGGATGCTAGCGATTATATCATGAAGCCTGCAAATGTGAAGCAGATACGCCATGCACTTGAAAATCTCAGATATTCATCTCAGGAGAAGCTAGAAGGGAAAGACGAACGGAGAATACAGATAACCTGCTTTGGAAATTTCGAAATACTTGTAGATGGAAAACCTGTAAAGTTTAAATTTGACAAGACAAAGGAACTTTTGGCATATCTTGTTCACAGAAAGGGTGCAAGATGCACTTCAAATGAAGTGATTGCAACTCTGTGGGAGGAAGAGGGTCATGATTCTTACTATAGAATGCTGAAAAAGGACCTTCAAGATGTGATGAACCAACTTGGATGTGGAGAAATAATATATAGTGAAAGAGGGCAGATTGGGCTTTCGAGCTTAGGATGTATTCAGTGCGATTACTTTAAATGGGTAGAAAACAGTGTAGAGGGCAGAAAGCTTTATCATGGCGAGTATATGGCTCAGTATTCTTGGGCTGAAGAGGTTAATGCCCTAATTGAAATGGAGAAGTATCAAAAATAAGCATTTAAAAAATGTGAGAAAATTGACGAATGTTCATATTCATTGACACTTCCTTGACGGAGAGGATATTATGATTGAACTGTAATTTATAAATCATTATATTTTTGGAGGTGTTTTTATGAGTGAAAAAAACAAAACAGTCAGATTGCCGAACAAAGTGGAAGCTCTTATTCCAATTGTTTTCCTTCTGACACTAATGATTACAAACTATGCAATTGGCTGGGGACAGGATCCTCACATTCCTGTAACTCTTGCATGTGCAGTTGCCATGATTGTTGGAAAATTGTGCGGCTACAACTACAAGGAAATGCTTGCCGCAGGTCTTGAAGCTGTTAATCAGTCCCTTGAAGCAATAGTTATCATTCTTCTTGTGGGATGCCTGATTGGTTCATTTACTGCATGTGGAACTATCCCGGCGGTAGTTTATTATGGATTGAAGCTATTTACACCGGCTATATTTCTTCCATTTGTAACAATTCTTTGTTCAGCTGTAGGTATTGCACTTGGATCAGCATGGACAGTATCAGCAACTCTTGGTATTGCATTCATGGCTATAGGTACAACAATGGGAATAAATCCAGCGATTATTGCAGGTGCTATTCTCTCAGGCGCATGTTGTGGCGATAAATTTTCACCACTTTCAGACTCAACAAATCTGGCTGCCGGCTCTGCACAGACTGGACTTTTTGATCATGTAGGAGCTATGGTAACTACAACTTTCCCAAGTTTACTTCTTGCAATATGTTTATTTGCATTTTTCTCACTTTCAAAGGCTCAGAACTATGACTCTACTCTTGCAAATGAGTTATCAGCTGCAATCGTTGACCACTATACATATATGAGTCCAATCCTTCTTATTCCTATTTTACTAATTATAGTAGTAGCAGTAATAAAGATGCCGGCTATTCCTTCAGTTCTACTTCTTGCATTGGTTGGATGTACATTTGCTTCAATTTTCCAGGGTGCTGGAATCTCTGACTGGATTACAATGTTACACTATGGATATGAAGCCGAATCAGAAAATGCACTATTTGCAAAACTTGTAAATAGAGGTGGCATGGACAGTATGCTTTGGACTAACAACCTTGTAATAGTTGCGGTTGCTTTTGGTGGTATACTTCAGAAGATTGGTTCAGTAGAATCACTTCTTGGCGGAATGATCAAGAAGGTTAAAACTCCATTCCAGTTAATTGTTGTTACTATTCTGACTTCAATGTTCTGTATCACAACTATGTGTGACCAGTATTTAGGATTAATCATTCCTGCATCAATGTACAAGAAAAACTTTGACGAAATGGGACTTGGAAGAGACATGTTGTCAAGATCACTTGAAGATGGTGGTACTTTATGGTCACCTCTTATCCCTTGGTCGTCTTGCGGTGCATACCACTCAGCAGTACTTGGAGTTCCAACTCTGTCATACTTGCCATATTGCTTCATGAATATAATCAACCCTATTTATGCTATTGCTACTGCAAGCTGGGGTGGAAATATTTTATATGCTGATGGATCAAGAACTAATTTGTTCGGTAAGCTAAAAAAAGGTCATGGACCTGCTGGTGCACCTGAAGAAGCACATGAAAAGGCTATGAAAGCTCTTGCAGAAAAAAGAACTGCTGGAATATATAAGAGCCTATAGAAACAAATTCAGGTCAAATATTCATATTTAAAATAAATATTAAAATTTGATTTTTAGAGAGGAGATACTATGGAATATTATGGAATCATGCCAGAACGAAAACTGTGGGTAAAGGTAGCAGTTGTCATCTTAGGAGCTTGTGCTGTTTATAACGCAGCTGTAAACCGTGATTGGTTTTACTTGCCATTTGGAATTATCATGATTCTGGCTACTTTTTCTGACAGAAAACATGTAATTTCAAAAGAAGGAGTGGATATTCTGTACACTGTCTGTGGAGTCCAGTTTCATAATATGTGGGACTGGACCGAAATAAACACAATTCATACAGATTCAATCAAATCTAGACCAAATCTGGAACTACATATTGGCAAGGATGTGGTATCTAGAAGGTTTATATTATCAGAGAATGATGCCATTGAAGCAATAGGTATTGCAGGCAGAATGAATTCAAATATTTATATCGCAGAAGTGAGTCATAAATAGTGAATAATTGAATTCGGATGGAGCAAAGCAGGAGCACACTAGATGGCAAGACTTAGGGTATTTAAGAAAAAATGGCGAAATGTATATATTGGCGAAATGTATTGACGAAATTATAGAGAATATGTTATAATAACAAAGTTGTCAGAAGGCAACCTATGAAATTCAGAAGAATTATTGAAGGACATACCACGAAGGTGATTAGATTGTAGCTGTGCTGCATTTGTTTGCTTTTGCGGTATTATTTTTTTGTTGTACAAGTGGATTTAAGCATTAGTAAAAACACATAATAATATTGCAAATAAAAAAAGTGGATATAGCAAAGATGTAGGAGGAGGTTGGAAGAACTACTTAAATCAACTTTTATGCCGAGGAAAGGAATGAAATAAAAATGGGAAAGTTAATTGAAAATCACTATGAAGAGAAAATAAGTAGAAAATGTGCAAAGAGAAAATTAATTTCAGTATTTATGATTATATGTATGCTTGTGGGAGTTTTGTCTGCATGCGGGCAAAGTGCTGAAAATGGTAGTGCTTCAAAAAGAGAAGAGAGAAAATTGAACGATGAGATTATAGTTGCAATAGGTGCAGAACCTGAAACAGGGTTTGACTCCACAACAGGAGGACACGGCTCAATTACAAAGGTGTTTTTCTCAACACTGTTTAAGAGGGATAAAAACCTTGGTTGGGAAAATGATCTTGCCACTGGATATACTGTTTCTGAAGATAAGTTAACCTGGGAAATAAAACTTAGGGAGGATGCATTATTTACAGATGGTGAACCTGTAATAGCAGATGATGTGGTTTTTACATATGAGACAGCCAAAGATTCGGGGAGTGCAGTGGATCTTACCATGGTTGAAAAAATCACAAAAATTGATGACCATACAGTGGCATTTAAGCTTACAAGACCTTATTCCACATTTATGGAAAGACTTGCATATCTGGGAATAGTTCCTAAGCATGCTTACAATGAGGGCTTTAAGGACACCCCGATAGGCTCAGGACCATATAAATTTGTTCAATGGGATAAAGGACAACAGGTAATAGCTGTTGCTAACGAAAATTATTATGGCGAAGCACCAAAGATAAAAAAGCTTACAATGACATTTTTGGAAACAGATAACGCATTTGCGGCAGTAAAAAATGGTGATATTGATGTGGCATTGATAAATGGTACATTGGCAGGACAAGAAGTTGAGGGTGCTCAAATTATAGATATTGCAAGTATAGAATGCTACGGAGTTTGTTTCCCAATGATAAAAAATCAAGGGGAAAAAGCAAAAGATGGAGCCGTAATGGGTAATAATGTAACAAGTGATATTGCTGTTAGAAGAGCATTGAATGTTGCAGTGGACAGGCAGAAAATTGTTGATGGAGTGTTAAATGGTTATGGCAGCGTTTCTACTACGGGTCTTGAGAAGATGCCATGGCAAAATGAGGAAGCCATTCTTGAGCCTTCAGAATATCCAGATTTGGAAAAAGCAAAGGCTATTTTGTCAGAGAGCGGTTGGAAAGATACAAATAATGATGGAATACTTGAAAAGGATGGAATTAATGCTTCATTTAAGTTATTATATACTGATGGAGTGTACAGACAAGAAATGGCACTTGAATTTGTAAATGTTGCAAAGCAGATTGGAATAGAAGTAACATTGGAAAAAACAACCTGGGATACAATACTTCCGAACATACATCAAGAAGCAGTGTTCTATGGCTTTGGTTCAGGGGATCCTTCGGAGCTATATAATTTATATTATGGTGGAATTGCAGGCGGCGTTGTACCGTGGGATAATTCAGGATGCTATAATAATGATGGTGTAAATGACAGCATTGATAAAGCATTAAATGCACGTGATGAGCAAGAGGCAATGCCGTATTGGAAAGAGGTCCAGACATATACTTCAGCCATGGAAGATGCACCTTATTGTTGGTTGGCTAATGCAAATCATGTATATTTGGCGGCTGAAGGTTTTTCCTTCGGACAACCGGTAATTCAACCACATGGCGGAAGAATATTTGATAACATTGTAGAATGGACTTGGGAAAAATAAGAAAGGCACAGGCAAAAAGCAGGAATGAATACTAAAGGACTAGGAATATTTTTGGGGAAAAAGTTTATAAAGTTAGTAACACTGCTTATAGCAGTAAGTGTTATTACTTTTTTGCTTATGGAGGCTTCTCCAATTGACCCTGTTACTGCTTATGTAGGAGCGGATACAAGCATTTCTGCTGAACAAAGAGCATTGATTGCTGAAGAATGGGGGCTGAATGAGCCCCCATTTGATAGATTTTGCTCTCTTGTAGGAGGAATGCTCACGGGAGATTTTGGACAGTCAATTATTTATAGGAGACCTGTAATAGAAGTAATAACAAAAAAATTTATTGCATCATTAGCTTTGATGGGAATAGCTTGGGTTTTTTCAGGAGTAATAGGCTTTGTTTTGGGCATTGTTTCGGGAATCAAAGAGGGAAAGTTTATAGATAAAATAATAAAGGGGTACTGTCATATTCTGATTTCTACGCCTACTTTTTGGCTTGGAATTTTATTTGTAATGATTTTTGCAGTCGCACTCGGTTGGTTCCCAGTAGCATTAAGCGTACCAATAGGTGTTTTGGCATCAGATGTAAGCTTTGGAGATAAAGTAATGCATTTGGTGTTGCCGGCTCTTACTCTTAGCTTTGTGGGAATAGCAAGTATTTGTATGCACACAAGAGAAAAGGTTATTGAGGTAATGGCTTCAGATTACATATTGTTTGCAAAAGCAAGAGGTCAAAGTCAGAGACAGATAGTATTTTCTCATGTAATAAGAAATGTAGCGCTTCCGGCTATTACGTTACAGTTCCTTTCATTCAGTGAGCTTTTTGGAGGCGCAGTTTTTGTAGAACAGGTTTTTTCATATCCGGGTCTTGGTCAGGCTACAGTACAAGCAGGATTAAGAGGGGATTTGCCATTGCTTATGGGAATTACCATAATAAGTTTGATATTTGTTTATACAGGAAATACCATTGCAGATTTATTATATAATAGGGTAGACCCGAGAATAAGGGAGGGCAGAATAGGATGAGGAAGAAGACTGTTTTGTCCATATGGATATTATCTTTTATTTTTGCGGGAATCTTAATTTTGGGGAGCTTGATTCCTATGGAAAAAATTAGTGTTGATTTGACAAATATTTTTCAAAAGCCCTGTTTGGAACATCCTTTCGGTACAGATTGGGTAGGAAGAGATATGCTTTTACGGACATTAAAAGGATTGAGTCTGAGTATTAAAATAGGAATAGCATGTTCTATTACAAGTGGAATTATTGCAACGGTGCTTGGAATTATTGGACCAACCATAGGTGGAAAAGTCGATGATTCTATATCATGGCTAGTAGATTTGGTATTATCTGTTCCACATACAATAATTATAATATTAATATCCATTGCCTGTGGAGGCGGATTGAAAGGAATAGTCATTGGTGTTACACTGACACACTGGACTTCGCTTACAAGGGTAATAAGAGCAGAGGTTTTGCAAATAAACCAGGAGGAATATACAAAAATTTCAAGGCAATTTGGTAAGAATAGTTTTTATATTGCAAAAGAACATATTTTACCACTGATAATTCCGCAGCTTGTCGTAGGTACGGTACTTATATTTCCACACGCAATTCTCCATGAGGCATCTATAACATTTTTGGGTTTTGGACTTCCGGCACATGAACCTGCTATAGGAGTTATCTTGTCAGAATCAATGAAATATCTTACCAGCGGTAAGTGGTGGCTCGCATTTTTTCCAGGTCTTAGTTTGATTCTTGTATCAATGATGGTAGATAAAGTTGGATCCGGAATAGAAAAAATAATATAAATATAGGCAAGACAAAAATAAAGGAGAACAGATGGGTGCAATATTGAAGGTTGAAAATTTAGGAGTTTCATTTTTGCAATATACAAAAGGGTTGAAGGAAGTTGAGGCAGAAGCCATAACACAGCTTGATATAGATCTTCTCAAAGGAGAAGTGTTGGCAGTAATAGG
>CAZWCK010000063.1:0-8603 GCA_964632625.1 uncultured Oscillospiraceae bacterium | reverse complement strand
TCATATCTTCCTGATATTACAGCATTATTACCCTGCTCCAGCCTAACCGGGTCCTCCAACTGACTTACTCTTTGTCTTATTTCGTTTAGCAAATCTGTTTCAGTATTTAATTTCAAAAATTCTTCCCATGCAAGCTTTGCCTTTATATACAATCCTAAATTCAAATATCCATAGCCTAAATGATAATGCGCCATACTAAAATCCGGATGGCATAAGGATAAATATTCGAAGGTTTCAAAAGCCTCTGCTTTGAATCTTCCCACATATTCTTCATCCTCACTGTTCAAATACAACTCCCTGCAAACCATAGCATATCCATACAATCCGTTTCTATGTTCTTTTTTTAGATATAAACATGCTCGAAAACCTATACAAGCTCTTTCAAATTCCCCTTTTAAAGCATATTCATTGGCTTCTGCAGCAACTGCATCAGCTATTTTTTCATCAAAAACTGTATTAAGAAATGCCCTATATTGTTCTGCATATTCAAAATCCAGATCACAGCCTATGACAAAAATCATATTTCTGGCAATATCAATGGTTTTTAAGCCCTCCTGTGATTTACTATTCTGAAAATCAATAGCTTTGAAGGGTATAGGAATCTCTAACAATTCCTTGCTCAAACCCATTTTATTAATAAAATTTTCCGAGAACTCACTAAAAACCATTTCTTTCAATAATGGAACAAAATATCTTTTCAATCTATCTTCTTTATTTTGATTTAACATACATCACCTAGGCTAATTCCCATCCTCTCTTCTTGAATTTCTTTATTGCATCAAAATTCAACGTAGCTTTCATATCTTCCTCTAGCAAACCAATCGCTACTTCAAAAATGTCAAAGCCATTTCTGTTCTTCCATGCAATATATTCATATAAAATTCTATATAAGTCTTCTTTTTTGTGCGAAACATGCTGGTATCCTTTCAAATGATAAAACAATGCAAACTCTTCAAAGAAGTCAAAAGGTTCCCACTTAAATGATTTGTTTTCGGTAAAAAACTCCAAGATGTTTTTAAATCCATCTCGATTATGATACAAATCAAATACCTCTTCAATTTCTTTCAAAACAACCAAATCCCTTGATGAAATAAACTTATTTGAAATAACTTCATATGGAGCCTTTTCTCTATACAAATACTCGTACCGGGCTGCTTCTTGCCTGATTTTTGTTCCCCTCAATAACTTAAGAAAACCCAATTGCAAAGCATCTGCTTTCAGCTTATACACTCTGTTAAAGGAGTTTCTGAAGGTTTCATAATCCTCATGAGGAAGACCGGCAATTAAATCAATGTGAATATGAATCTTGTCCATTTGCGTTAGCCTCAAAATGTTTGTCAAAAGCCTGCTCACATCCTCATTTCGATTTACAGCTCTCAAAGTCACTGCATTTGTAGACTGAATTCCTATTTCAAATTGAAATAATCCTTTTCGTGCGGTCCTCAGCAATTCAAATATTTGCTGATTCAACAATTCACCACAAAGTTCAAAATGAAAATTTGTAACACCATTGTCATTTTTTATTAAATACTCAAATATATCAAAACATCTTTTTCTATCCCAATTAAAAGTCCTGTCAATAAATTTTACCTGCTTAACTCTCCTAATAAGAAAATAATCCAATTCCTTAAATACTCTTTCAATAGGTAATGCCCGCATTTTCTTTTCAAGTGAAGAAATGCAATATGCACAATCGTAAGGGCAACCCCTTGAGGATTCGTAATATATTACTTTATCAGTTTCACAAGGCAAATAATCATAAGGAAATGTTACATTTTCAAACTTCACCTGCTCAGCAGCTTCATTGACAAAAATCTTGCCTTTTGCACGATAAGTCAAGCCCTTGATTTTACACAAATCATTATCGAAATCATCATCCAAAACAATTTTTTTGCTACTTATACTCTCATCCTGTTTTTCATTACAAGAGGAAGTTTTTTTTTCAAAGAAAGAGGCAAGCTTCTCACATAAAAGAAAAAAAGTCTCTTCCCCTTCCCCTCTGATTACAATATCTATAAACTTGTATTTTTTCATAAGTTCAACTGTATCAAAACTAACTTCCGGACCACCCAAAACTATTTTTACCATAGGTTGGGCTTTTTTCAGATTACTGCAAAGATATAAGATTTTCTCTATGTTCCAAATATAGCAGGAAAAACAAACCACATCATATTTTCCCATCATAATCTCACTAAAAACATAATTTTCATCGTTGTTTATGGTAAATTCCTTTAACAACAATTTGTTTTTCGTGTTTATCGCACTTGCATATAAATATTTTAATGCAATATTGGAATGCACATATTTTGAATTTAGGGTAGTTAACAATATTTTCATTATAATGCTCTAAATCTTTCATCCTTTAATAATTCTTTATCTTCCAAGGCAATTTCCAATTCCTTTAACATAGCTTCTTTATCCATTGGCAAATTTCCCTTAAGGGAAACATAATTAGATGCATGATTGCTCCTAAATACGCATTTCTTTTTTACACTTATGTTTTCAATAAGAATCTTAGTTTCTTCAACTACTTCTTCCCCCGAAAGGACTCTGAACTTTCCACTTATAACATCCCCTGTAAGTGGTGCATTAGGCTCTGTCATCAATGTCAAAAGTCCAACATAGGAGGGTTGCATTTCGCTTATCATTGTTCCTGTCAATGTGGCATGCTCTTCCATCTTATCTCTGCCACCAAGTCCGGAAATAAATGTAACTGATGCCTTTATACCAACTGATTCAATCTTGCGAACAGCTTCTATAATTTCTGCTCTAGTTGCCCCCTTGCATACATCCTTCAATACACTATCACTGCCTGATTCTGCACCAATATATATGATTTCAATTCCATTCTCATATAATTCTGTCAGTTCCAGCTTGGATTTGTTAAGCACATCCTTTGGTGAACCATATATAGAAACCCTCTCACATTCAGGAAACAATTTCTGTATTTCTTCCAAAATGTAAAGTAGCTTTGAATTCGACAACACCAATGCATCACCGTCTGCAAGAAAAATTCGTCCGACTTTTGGGTAATAATTTCTTGCCATCCGCAAGTCCTCAATTACTTCCTTCACATCCCTAACTCTAAATTTCTTTTCTTTAAACATACTGCAAAATGTGCATTTATTGTGAGAGCATCCTATCGTTACCTGTAATATCAAACTATAAGCCTCACTTGGAGGTCTGTAAATATTTCCTTCATAACGCATAATAATTCCTACATTTTTTCCGGTGCTTCTATTCCAAGTAATCCCAAGCCGTTCCTAATTGTTTCCTTTGCAGCAACTACAAGTGCTAATTTTGAATTTTTTTCTTCTTCATTGTCTACCAAAATATGCTCTTCGTGATAGAAACGATTGAAAGCCTGAGCGATATCGACAATATGTCTTGTAACAACAGAAGGCTCATATTTCTCACCGGCTTCTTCTATAACAACAGGGAATTTGTAAATTAACTTTGCAAGTTCAAAACAGCTATCTCCTGTAATTTTTGAAAAATCGATGTTGACTGCACTTCTTGCTTTTACTTCTGCTTCAGCTCCTGCACGTCTAAGCAGACTTGCTGCTCTTGCATGCGTATACTGTACATAAGGTCCTGTTTCTCCATCAAAATTCAAAACCTTATTCCATGAAAAGACATAATCCTTAATTCTGCTATTTGAAAGCTCATTAAATACAACAGCTCCTATGCCAACCTGCCTTGCGGTTTCATCAACATTATCCGTATTTACATTTTTCTCTAATATAACTTCTTTAGTTTGCTCTATTGCCTTATTTAACACATCTTCAAGATATACTACTCTTCCATGCCTTGTTGACATCGTTCCTTCTTCTAAACTTACAAGTCCAAACGGAATGTGAACACAGCTTCTTGCCCATTCATATCCAAGCATTTCAACAATTTGAATCCACTGTTGGAAATGCAGATTTTGCTGTGAAGCAACAACATAAATATTCTTATAAAAATCATATGTTTCTTTTCTGTATACAGCAGCAGCTATATCCCTTGTTATATATAAGGTTGACCCATCAGATTTTGTAATCAGCGCAGGAGGTAGATTGTATTCGCTAAGGTCAACAATATTTGCACCCTGTGATTCTTCAAGCAAATTTTTATCCTTCAATTCCTTAACGAACCTCGGCATTCTATCAGAATAAAAACTTTCTCCTGTATAAGAATCAAATTCTATTCCAAGAAGTTTATATACTCTATTAAATTCCTTTAAGCTCTCTTCTCTGAACCACTGCCACAACTCAACTTCTTCTGGAGCTCCATTCTCAAGCTTTGTAAAAATCGCTCTTGCTTCATCCTCAAGTGAAGGATCATTGTCTGCTTCTTCATGAAACTTAACATAATAACCCAGCAATGATTTAATAGGTTCTCTTACTACATCTTCCTTATTTCCCCATCTTCTATAAGCACAAATCATTTTGCCGAACTGTGTACCATAATCACCTAAATGGTTGATTCTAATTGTATCATAACCAAGAAAATCATAAATCTTGTAAATTGAATTTCCAATTACAGTACTTCTTATATGTCCAATATGAAATGGCTTTGCAATATTAGGTGAAGAAAACTCAACAATAACAGTTTTTCCTTCTCCCAAAGTGCTTTTCCCAAAATTTTCTTTCTTGTCCAATACTTCGCTTACAATATTCTCTACAAAGGCTTTCCTTGAAATGAACATATTTACATAAGCATTTACACATTCTACCTTTTCAAATATACTATTTCCCTGTAATTTTTCAGCAATACCCTTGGCAATTATAGGCGGAGCCTTTCTAAGAACCTTTGCCAATCTAAAGCAAGGGAATGCATAATCTCCCATTTTGTTATCAACAGGGGCTTCCAGCATATTAAGAATTTCCTCTGCGGACATATCTGGAATTGCCTCACTTATTATTTTCGCTATCTGCTCTTTATAATTAATCATTTTTCATATCCTCCTCATTTTTAACCTGTATACCTTTTTGTTTCAAAAACTCCGCAAACATTCCATCTCCTACAATCACTTTGTGTGAAAAACTGCCGTCATATATTTCCATGCACCCACAGGTCGGACTTTTGGCTTTCAATATTGCACCTTCTATTTCCTCATCAAAAGTATTTCGAGCATCGCATATTTTTCTCCATGCCTCAGAAATACCTCGCTCAAATTCAAAGGTCACATCATATCCAAGATTATTTATTGCCTTTTCATTAATCAATTCCACCGGTGGTCTTGGCGCCGGCAGCCCACCCAAAATTTCGGGACATACACTGACGCAATTGTGATTTTTAGTAAACTCTATTATATTATCACATCTATTATTTCCACCGTTATATTTGCAATTTTCTCCTAGCAAACAAGCACTTACGATATACACTATTACCTCCCACGTAGTTTAACTATAGTGACACCGTCTCCACCTTCATTAAAACTACCTTTTCTATAACTTTCCACATGTTTATGCTTCTTAAACATGTCATGGAGTCCATTTTTCAAAATTCCCTCACCTCGTCCATGTATAATGGTTACCTCCTGCAAAGCCGCCATATATGCATCGTCCAGATATTTATCCACATCCATTACAGCATCATCCAGATTTTTTCCCTGTACATTTATGCTTATAGATATGCTTTGGGATTTTTGTCTGTACATACTACCATATTTATTTGTGTTCTTAGCAGGTTTCTTTTTGTCCCCGCCCTCAATTTTCATAAGATTTTGTATCTTTGAATTCACTTTGAGCATTCCAACTTGCACAAGTAATTCTCCTTTGTCATCAGGCAATGTGAGTACCTCTCCGTTCTGCCTCAAAGTAAGAACCTTAACCCTGTCACCTATGTTTAGCTGGTCGGCACTGACAGGATTCTTGTTTTCTTCTACCACCAGCTTCTGTCTATATCTCTCATCGGCTTTCTTAATCCGCCGCTTATTTTCATCAAGCCTCTTGTTTCTTTCACCAAGACTATCAAGCTTTGCAAGCTCTCGCAACTCTTTTTGGATATCCAAAGAGACATCCCGTGCCTCATTTATTATATCTTTTGCCTCTTCTCTTGCCTTAATCAAAATTTTTTCTTTTTGTTCCTTCAGTCTTGCCACCTGCTTATCCATGTCTTCTTTTTGTTTTTTCATGGTGATGTTTATCATTATTGCTTCGTCACGTTCTGCCTCCGCTGCTTTTTTGTCAGCCTCAAGTGCAGTTATGACTTCTTCAAATTCCAAGTCTCCACTATCAAGCATGGTTCTGGCCTTTTCTATAATTTGTGCGGGCAAGCCTAGTTTTTCTGATATTTCAAAGGCATTTGATTTTCCCGGTGTTCCTATGGTCAATTTGTAAGTAGGACTTAAAGTTTGAACATTAAACTCCATAGATGCATTTTCTACCCCCCTTGTAGAAAGGGCATATTTCTTCAACTCAGTATAATGAGTAGTGGCTATGGTTTTTGCACCTTTTTTATATAAATCCTCCAATATGGAAATAGCTAATGCAGCTCCCTCTGTAGGGTCCGTTCCTGCTCCTAGTTCATCAAGCAGAATTAATGTTTCGGAATCAGCCTCTTTCACAATATCTACAATATTATTCATATGGGATGAAAATGTGGATAAGCTTTGCTCTATACTCTGTTCATCTCCTATATCTGCAAATATTTTCTTGTATACCGGCATTTTTGTACCCAAAGCAGCGGGTACATGTAGTCCGGTTTGTGCCATCATTGCAAGAATTCCTACTGTTTTTAGGGTTACGGTCTTACCGCCTGTATTTGGACCTGTAATAATTAATGAGTGGTATTTTTCTCCAAGTCCTATAGTAATAGGAACTACAGACTTTTGATTCAACAAGGGATGCCTTCCATTTCGAATAAACAATATACCATCTTCATTTATCTCCGGTTCAATTCCATTCATGGAATATGAAAGCTTACCCTTGGCAAAAATCAAATCCAGTTTTACTAGTAATTGCTGATTATTAATTAACTCATGGAAATGCTCTGAAACCCTGCCTGACAATTCAGCAAGAATTCTTTCCATCTCTATTTTTTCTGCTAATTCAAGTTCTCTTAATTCGTTATTTAAGTTTACTATTACCTGTGGCTCAATAAATAAAGTTGATCCGCTTGAGGATTGATCATGAACTATACCTGGGAACTTACTTCTATGCTCCATTTTCACGGGGATAACATATCTTCCTTGCCTCATGGTAACAAGTGAATCCTGCAACAAGCTCTTATTTTCATTTGAACTTAATATTTGGTTCATTCTTGTTTTTATCGCTTCATTCTGTCTGACAATTCCACGCCTTATGCTTTTTAGTTCAGCACTTGCATTATCAGACATCTCATCTTCTGAAATTATGCATCTGTCAATTTCTTCTTCCAAGGCTTTTTGAACAGAAAGCACTTCTCCCATACCTTTTATAATTGGAAGAGGAGGTAGATCCGTTTTTAAAAAATTAACCACATTTCTTACAATTGCCAGATTATAAAGCACTTCAAGAAGCTGCTTCATTGTAAGGGTTCCGCCCTTTCTAGCCAAATGCAAATAATCTTCTATGGCATAAAAATTTCCCAATGGCAAGGGGCCTTTATGCACAATAACGGAAACCGCTTCCGTGGTTTCCGCTAACAAATCTTTTATTAAATATGGATCAGTGGCAGGACAAAATTCCCCAATAATTTTTTTACTCATTGTGGATGCTGCCTTTTGTTCTAAAAGCTCAATTATTTTATTGTATTCCAAAACTCGTACAGCTTTTAAATTCATTCCTATTTCTTGCACCTTTCAATTTGATTTTTTAATTGAATGTTCTCCATCTGCAAATCAAAAAACGTATTCTCTATTTCTTTGCATTTATCCATTAATTGTGCATTAGTCTCGTTTAATAACTGAATTTCGTTTTTTTTGTCTTTGACTAGGCTTTGTAAATCTTCATTTTTATGTCTTATTGAACTATTATCAGTCTGATATTGTGCAAAATTCTTCTTTGCATCCTCCCAAAGTTCTTCGTACTTCAACGAATCCTTCTTCAATTTTTGTATTTCCTCCTGCAAATCATGTATTTTATCTAATGCACTAAAATACTCATCTGCAACATTCACTGCCGATAGCACTGCAAAGGCTGAAGTTGTACTGCTTGAAACATGCTGTGCAATCTCACGCATTTTCGAGTCCACATATTCCGCAACCTTCAAAATATGCTCTTCAGAGGTGTCTCCCCCTACTACATATTCCTGACCATAAATTTTTACACTTACCTTGTTATGTTCCATATTAGAACAGCTCCTTTATATATCTCTCAACACTGCATCTGTCTTTTGTTTTAAAGCATCGAGAACCTTCGAATGAATCTTGTTCACATCTTCATCTGTTAAAGTTCTGTCACTGGCTCTATAAGTCAATGCAAAAGCAACACTCTTTTTACCTTCTTGTACCTGCTTACCTCTGTATACATCAAACAACTCAACACCTTCAAGCAATTCTTTTCCTGCCTCTTTTATTATGCTCTCCAAATTGCCTACTAAGATATCTTCCCCCACAAGTAAAGCTATGTCTCTTGATGAAGAAGGATACTTTGGAAGAGGCTTATAATATTTTTCCACATATGCAATGTTGATAA
>CAZWCK010000062.1:0-8635 GCA_964632625.1 uncultured Oscillospiraceae bacterium | reverse complement strand
TTCAGTTTCTGTAATTTTCATTGATATTCCTAACGAAGCCACAAGCAAAAGGCATACGATCGCAGCTCCTAAGCTTGTCATCTGACTTTTTGAAAAACCATTAATTTTTCCCTGAATTTTATTTAATTTTTTGCTTATACTTAATTTATTCATAATTATATTATTTACTTCTTTTCCTAAAATATTCTTTTTTTCTACTTTCACTATATCCTTCTTCCGTTATAGTACCATATGTACTATGTTTTAAAAATTGCCAAACACCGAATCAACCTTCATAAATCTTCAATCATAATTAGTATAAGATCACTACTTTGTGTGTTACTATGTTACAATATTATTACATTTGTGTCAACCTTTCATAAAAATCTTCACATAACTTTCACATAGTAAAATTGCCAGATATATTGGAATTTGAACGTTTTTCCATATACCTGGCAATATTTTGAAATAATATAACCTTTAAATTACTCTTCCTCTAAAACTGTTATTGTCTTTATAACCTGATTTTCTATAGGCCTGTCGTTATGATCTCTTTCGACGCTTACAATTTTGTCAATCGCTTCCAATCCTTCAGTTATTTTTCCGAAAGCCGCATATTGGCCATCTAAGTGAGGTGAGTTTGCAGCCATAACAAAAAACTGTGATCCTGCTGAATCTGGGTTCATGCTTCTTGCCATGGACAAGATCCCTCTCTTATGCTTAAGGTTATTTTCAAACCCATTTGCAGTAAACTCTCCCTTGATTGTATGCCCAGGGCCACCCATACCTGTTCCTGTGGGGTCACCACCCTGAATCATGAATCCTGGAATAACTCTATGAAAGATTAATCCATCATAAAAACCTCTCTTTGCTAAATCAACAAAATTCTTAACAGTCTCTGGTGCAACCTCAGGGTATAATTCTCCTGACATCACATCTGCATTTTCCATTTCGATTCTTACAGTTATCATATTTTCTTTCCTTTCTGATGTTTCTTTAAAACTATAACTATACACATATCAAAGCACCTGCCACTCCCATTATTATGGTTATTTTGATAGGGCTTAATCTAAACTTTCCAACCAATATCAGCGTTACCACAAATATCAGGCACGGCATCACATTAATGCTTGTCATTAAATCTTGCCAAAATTCTTTTGAAGTAATATTCATATTTACAAGTGAAGTTTCTGCTATAAATATTGCTGCTGATGCAATCAAACCAACTGTTGCAGGTCTGATTCCTTCAAAAATTCCCTCAATAAGGGTATTTTTCTTATATTTATCAAGAAATGCAGATACCAAAAGAATTATTATAAATGAGGGTAAAACAACTCCTACAGTAGCCGAAGCAGCTCCCAAAAGGCCTGCGTAATTAAAACCCACATAAGTTGCAGCATTTACAGCTACAGGTCCCGGAGTGACCTGAGACAAGGCTACTAAATCAGAAAATTCATTGGCACTCATTACTCCAAAGCTCTGCACACTTTGAAAAATAAGAGGCAGCATTGCATATCCTCCGCCGAAGCTAAATAAGCCTATTCTGGAAAACATGATAAAAAGATATCCATAAATACTCATTTGGATGCCTTCTTTCTGATAGTGTATTGACTATATACTATGCCTGCCAAAGAACCCAGCAAAATAGCCCACAATGCTACAACATCAAACATTATTATCATTATGAAAGACATAATGGCAATAATCCAATGAAATTTATTTTTGAGAATCTGCTTGCCAAGTTTATATGCAGAATACAATATTAATCCACAGGAGGCTGCCTTTACACCCGTGAAAGCCCCCGTAACGTACTTATTATCGCCTAAACTTCCAAGAAATAACACCGCAATTATTATTATTATAAATGAAGGTAGTATTACACCTAAGGTAGCGATAAAGCCACCTAGAATTCCTGCTTTTTTATTACCAATATATGTTGCAGCATTAACGGCAATAACTCCCGGCATAGACTGGCTTACCGCAATGCAGTCTACCATTTCCTCTTCATTCATCCATCCATAATCCTGAACAGCAGCCCTTTGAATCAGGGGAAGCATTGCAAGCCCTCCACCAAAGGTAAATAATCCCATCTTAAAAAAAGCACAAAACATTTGTAAGCATAATTTCATCTTCATTTTTTTATTAGAATTATCTCCCTGTCTTTTCATCGTTCCATATTTTTATAGCCTTTATAATGGCTTCTTCAATTGTAATTTCCTCTTTTTCCGCCTCTCTTCTCAGTTTATATTCCACCATTCCGTTAACTGCGCCTCTACCTACTGTAACCCGGATAGGAATTCCAATCAAATCAGCATCTTTAAATTTAACTCCAGGTCTTTCCTTTCTGTCGTCAAGCAATACTTCCATGCCAACAGCCTGCAGTTTTTCATAGATTTCTTCCGCAACCTTTTCCTGTCCCTCATCTCCCGTGTTTACAATGGTTATTATTGCATGATAAGGAGCAACTGACATAGGCCATATAATACCGTTTTCATCATGATGTTGCTCAACAATTGCTGCAAGAGTTCTTGTAACACCTATGCCATAGCAACCCATTACCACCAGATGGTCTTTCATGTTCTCATCCTTGTAATATGCACCCATCGATTGACTATATTTTGTCCCAAGTTTAAACACCTGTCCTACTTCTATACCCCTTGCACACTTAACAGGCGCACCACATACAGGGCAAGTATCCCCCTCCTTCAAAACTTTTAAATCCGCTATTATGTTGCCCGTATAGTCTCTGCCGTAATTCACATTTTTTATATGATAATCCGTTTTATTTGCACCCGCACAAAGGTTTCGGGCACCTACAATCTCACTATCAATAACAATAGTACAGTCATGAAGCCCTACAGGTCCGGTGAACCCACCAACACAACCTGTTACAGTCCCCATTTTTTCCTCGTCTGCAAATTCGATTGCATGCTCAGGAATATCTAAGGCATTTACCAGTTTAGTCATGTTTAGGTCTCTGTCTCCTCTTACAAAAGCAGCAACGTAGCCATTTTCTTTTCCCTCCTGATCATAGGTAACAAACAAAAGTGCTTTCATTGTCTGATGCTTTTCAATTCCCAAAAAATTTGAAACGTCTTCAATGGTCTTTGTGCCTGGAGTATTTACCTCCTCCGTTGGAAGCATTTCTTCATTTGAAGCAGGTGTATCTTTACATTCTGCTCTTTCCACGGTCGCTGCCATATCACATTTTTCGCAGTAAGCAATCTCGCTTTCCCCAACCTCTGACAAAGCTGTAAATTCATGAGAATTGCTACCGCCTATTGCTCCGCTGTCCGCCTCAACTGGTCTAAAAACAAGTCCACAACGAGTGAAAATCTTTTCGTATGCGGCATACATATCGTTGTAGCTCTTATCTAAGCCTTCATCATCCTTGTCAAAGGAATAGGCGTCCTTCATTATAAATTCTCTGCTTCTCATTAAACCAAATCTAGGCCTTGCTTCATCTCTGTATTTTGTCTGAATCTGATAAAGGTTCATTGGCATTTGGCGATAAGAGCTTATATCATTTCTGATTAAATCTGTAAAAATTTCTTCGTGTGTAGGTCCTAAACAGAAATCTCTTCCGTTCCTATCTTTTAATCTCCAAAGTTCAGGTCCATAAGCAAACCACCTACCGGATTCCTGCCAAAGTTCAGCTGGCTGAACCGCGGACATGTGAATCTCCTGTGCCCCTGTGTCATCCATCTCCTGTCTGACTATATCTTCAATTTTTCTAACTGATTTCCATCCCATAGGCATAAATCCATATACTCCCGAAACCAGTTTTCTTATCATTCCAGTTCTCAATAACAATATATGACTGGATATTTCAGCTTCATTTGGAACTTCTCTTAATGTTTTTAAGTGCATTTTTGATACTCTCATGTTCTATCTCCTCATGCTTTCATATTCATATTACATTTAATAACCTTTTGCTATCATGCAAACCGCCTCTGCAGCTATGCCTTCTTCCCTACCCGTAAAGCCCAACTTTTCTGTAGTTGTACCCTTTACGCTGACTTTGCTCTCATCAACCTTCAGAGCCTGACATATGTTACTAATTATCTCCCCCTTACGGGGTGAAACTCTCGGGCGTTCTGCCATGACTGTAGCATCTATGTTCCCAATTATATAGCCTTCTTTTTCCAAAAGCTCTCCTACATATTTTAGCAAAGTAATACTTGAAATATCTTTATATCTTTCATCTGAATCAGGAAAAAGCCTGCCTATGTCGCCGAGATTTGCAGCACCAAGAAGTGCATCCATTATTGCATGGGTAAGCACATCTGCATCAGAATGTCCCAAAAGTCCTTTTTCCATTGGAAATTCCACACCGCCCAATATCATTTTTCTTGCTTTTACTAATTTATGCACATCATACCCGTGACCTATTCTCATCTCCAAAGGTAAATCCTCTCTCGTTGTGATTTTTATGTTACTGTACTCCCCTGTAATAATTCCCACTGTGATTCCCAGTCTTTCTACCAAAGAAGCATCATCGGTCCCCTGATAGTTCTCTGCTCTTGCTTTTTCATAAGCCTCCATAATAATGTTTCTTTCAAAAGCCTGTGGTGTTTGTACGGAGAAAAGTTTTGACCTGTCTAAGGTTTCTTCTTTTGTCCTAATAGTATCCTTAACAGGAACAGCTACTACTACCGCTTTTTTATTAAACAATTCCTTTACAACTGTGCTAATAAGGTCTTTAGATACAAACGGTCTTGCACCATCATGAATAAGCACATAGTCAAAACCTCTACTTGCTATTTCACAAAGACCATTATATACAGAGTCCTGCCTCTCTTTGCCGCCTTCTACAAAGTAAACAGGCTTGTCCGATTTAAATTCTGATTTAAATTCTGCCCTAAAATCCTGTATGAATTCTTTGTTTATAACTATGCAAATTTCATCAATTAAGTCATTATTATAAAACAGTTTTGTAGTTTTGGCAAGAATTGTCTCCCCATTAATTTTCATATATTGTTTAGGAATGCCGCTACACATCCTCTTCCCAGAACCTGCAGCGGCAATAATTAAAGCTATTTTTTTACCTTTATACATAGTATTAAACCCAATTCTCCTTCAAATTTGTTTTGAATTTATTTTGAAACAGAGGTTCCTAAGAGCCTCTGCTTGTCAAATTTCCTTGAATCCTTTTACTAGCGTGTCATCTTTGGTTTTCCAAAAATCATACGTCCTGCAGAAGTTTGTAAGACACTTGTAACAGTTACCTTAACAGTTTGTCCAATATATCTTCGTCCTTCTTCAACTACAATCATTGTCCCATCGTCAAGATAAGCAACTGCCTGATTGTTTTCTTTTCCTTCCTTGACCAAAAATAAACTCATATCTTCTCCCGGAAGTACAACTGGTTTTAATGTATTTGCAAGTTCATTGATATTCAAAACTTCAACACCCTTAATTGCAGCTACTTTGTTAAGATTAAAATCATTAGTTACAACCTTACCATTCATAATCTGGGCTAATTTCAATAGTTTTACGTCTACTTCCGGAATTTCTTCAAGTGACTTTTCTCCAACACTATTGTAAATGTCAATTCCATATTCCGTTTGTATTTTATTCAAAACATCAAGACCGCGTCTTCCTCTGTTTCTTTTTAGAGAATCAGAAGAATCTGCAATATGACGTAGTTCTACCAATACAAACTCAGGAATAACAATATTTCCTTCAATAAATCCGGTCTTCATGATATCTGCAATTCTGCCATCAATGATTACACTAGTGTCAAGTATCTTAGGTGTCGCATCACTTTGCTTTCCTTTTTGCTTTAAACCGCTTTCCAATCTCTTTGAAGACATCCATGCCGGAAGCAACTCACTTCCTTTTCTTTGAGCAATAACAACTCCCAAAAATGCCATTATTAAATATGTCAATATGCTAAATATTGTTGACACATATGGTATATTAATCTCTGAGTAAATATTACTTATTAAGAATGCAATAATCAATCCTATGATCAGGCCGCCTGTTCCGGTAACCAAATCGTTAGTTGAAATACCTTGTAAGTCACTTTCGATATTTTTTGCAACTTTTTGGCTTTGTTTCCCCAGAGCTGGTATTAATCGGAAAAAAATAACTCCGAAAATAATTGCAATAAAAATAGCAATCCATGCCTGTTGTGCCTCAGTAATTCTCAAATCCCCTTGTATGTCTGTCAAAGTCAACAAGAATTTTAGTAATAAAAATACGCCATACCCCAGTGCAGCGCCAATAAGAGTAAAAACTATTCTAAATAGTTTTTTTAGCATCACTTCACCTCCTTTCCCAAATTTTATATCTGTCATAAATCGGTAATATCTAAAATTTCCATGCTGTCAATCGTCAGCTTTTTTATATTGCATTTTCAATAATATCTGATGCCTCTTCAGTAGTAATATTCTTAACAAGAATCATCTCACTGACAAGTATCTGTTTGGCGCTTGACATCATTTTTTTCTCTCCAGTTGATAATTTTTTTGTTCTATCTATCCTAACAAGATTCTTCAAAACTTCAGCTACCTCAAAAAGATCTCCTGATTTCAATTTCTCTGTATTTTCTCTAAGCCTTCTATTCCAGTTTCCTGACATTTCCGTAGATTCATTGTTTAATGCTTTAATCACTTCGTCAAATTGCTCTGAACTAAGAATATGTCTAACACCAATATGGTTGCTATTATCTATGGGAATCATTATTTTCATATCTCCATATGGTATTCTCAAAATATAATAGCTCTTAACTTCACCAAGAATACTCTTTTCTTCAATCCCCTCAATAACTCCAGCTCCATGCATTGGGTATGCAATTTTATCTCCGATAGTAAACATATATTCCTCCAGTCTATTCTATCTATAAGTATAATGCATAACCCCTCTCATTGTCAAGAAAACAATTTTTTATTTTATCACAACTATATATGTGTGTCAACATTATATTTTTATCTTTTTCTGATTTGTGATTAAATTACTACCAAAAGAACATGAAATTTTCACATTGCTTAGTTATACTAGACCCAAAGGAGTGTTCAAATTCAATTGAATTTGAATAATTTTGTTTTTTTCTCAATAAAAATTAATAGTTTGATTTTTTATCAAATTAGGGTAAAATATTAGTAAGTTGAGCTATGAACAGTATTTAGTAAATCGGTGAAAGACGCCCACCAATCCCCTTTTTATTTGTGTCGCCGGCGTCAGCGACAGATTGGAGATTATAATGAGCAGATTATTGATAGTTGATGATGAACAAAAAATACGTGAAGTAATAAAGGAATATGCAGAATTTAATGGTTATGAAACGGATGAAGCAGAAGACGGTCTAAGTGCTATAGGCCTTTGCAAGCTAAACCATTATGACCTGATTATAATGGATATAATGATGCCAAAGCTAGATGGCTACTCTGCATGCAAGGAAATCCGCAAGATAAAGGATATTCCTGTCATAATGCTTTCTGCAAGAGGAGAAGAATATGATAAGCTGTATGGGTTTGAGCTTGGAATTGATGACTATATAGTAAAGCCTTTCAGCCCAAAGGAACTTATTGCCAGAATCAATGCTGTATTGGCAAGGCGTTCTGCTCACGGAAGCACTCTTGAAGCAGAAATTCTTGAATTTGATGGCCTTGTGATAAATATTCCTTCTAGAACAGTCTCCATAGATGGAGAAAAGGTTGAATTAACACCAAAGGAATATGAATTGCTTTTCTATCTTGTAAAAAATAAGAACCTTGCTCTTTCAAGAGATAAGCTTCTTCAAGATATTTGGGGTTATGACTTTTTTGGAGATGACAGAACTATTGACACTCACATCAAGAACCTAAGAAATAATTTAGGAAAATACAGAGATTTTATTGTTACATTAAGAGGGGTAGGTTACAAATTTGAAGCATAAAGGTATATTCTACAAATTAAAACCTGATACAAAGAGCCTGAAGTTTAAGCTTTGGGCTTACTTTGTTTTGTTTTCGGCATTGCTTATGTTTTTCCTGTGGTTTCTGCAAATTTTCTTTTTGAACAATTATTATCAGCAAATGAAGATAGATGAAACTACCAGAGTGGCAAATCAATTAAAAAATCAATTTTACTCAAGCAGCTTTGAAGAAAAGGTTTGGCATGCTTCTATTACAAATGACATGTATATACATATTGAATCTCTTGATGGTACTACCGTTATATTCTCTCCTGATAGTGATGAACGAAGAAGACCAACTTATGCATATGTTACAGAGATGCCAAAATTAAAAAATGAACTTATCAAGAATAATGGCAAAAGTGTTTCCTTGATACTTCCGGAATCAAAAGCAAACACGAACACTCTCGCTTATGTTAGTTTTCTTGATAGTACATCTGACCATGAGATAATTTTGTATATTTTTACCCCCTTATACCCAGTTGCCTCCACTGTTGAAATTTTAAAGGATCAATTGATATATGTTACAATCATTTCTTTGATATTGGCATGCATGCTCTCTGCATATCTTTCAAACAGAATAGCAAGGCCTATCAAGAATATCACAACTCAGGCCAGAAAACTGGCAAAGGGCCAGTATGGAATAACCTTCACAGGAGGGCATTATACTGAAATAATCAACCTTGCCAATACCTTGACATATACCTCCATGGAGTTGGAAAAATCGACAACCCTCCAAAAGGACCTGTTGGCTAA
>CAZWCK010000061.1:2652-8758 GCA_964632625.1 uncultured Oscillospiraceae bacterium | reverse complement strand
AAGGTAACTAAAAAACATAACTTAGGATTACGTGCATGGCAGAAATTTTTATTACAGACAGTAATTGCAGTATTACTTGCAGTGTATATGTCAAAAACTTCAGTATATGGGACAACCGTATTTATTCCAATATTTGAAGAGTACTTTGATTTGGGCATCTGGTATATACCATTTATTGCGTTTGTAGTTGTGGCAATGACTAACAGTGTGAATCTGACAGATGGTCTGGATGGTTTGGCAGGAGGGGTTACTTCTATAGTAGCATTATATTTTGCAATAGTAGCATTTATGTTCAAAATGGAGGCACCGATGTTATTTTGCGCAGCCATAACAGGAGCATGTTTAGGATTTTTGGTTTATAACAGACATCCTGCTAGAATATTTATGGGAGATACCGGTTCACTTGCATTGGGGGGTGGACTTGCAGCAGCAGCAATTATGATGAATATGGAACTGCTGCTTCCAATAGCAGGTTTTGTGTTTGTAATTGAGGCTTTGTCGGTGATTATTCAAGTGATAAGCTTCAAGACGACAGGAAAGAGAATATTTAAAATGGCTCCCCTACATCATCATTTTGAATTATGCGGAATGAAGGAGTCTCAAGTCGTTGGTTTGTTTTGGTTTGCAGCATTGTTGTGTTGCGTTATAGGAATTGGAATAGTATAGGTGGTAAATATGAATAATTTAAAGGATAAGAGAATATTAATAGTAGGCATAGGAAAGTCAGGCATAGCAGCAACTCAGGCATTGCTGAAGCTGGGAGCAAAGGTTACAGTTCAGGATATGAAAGATGTTAATAGCATTGAACCTCAGTTAATTAAGTTCCTGGAAGGAAAGAATGTAGGATGCTGCTTTGGAGAAATTCCTGATGTAAATGGGACTTTTGATATGGTAATTTTAAGCCCGGGAGTTTCGCCTAATCTTGAATTTATTAGAGAAGCAAGAGAAAGCGGAGCTGAAATTGTAGGCGAATTGGAAATTGCTGCAAGAATCAGTCAGGGAAAGTATGTGGCTATTACAGGAACAAATGGAAAGACTACGACAACAACACTTGTCGGTGAAATTTTTACCAATTCAAAACGAAAGACATACGTTGTAGGAAATATTGGGGTTGCAGTAATATCTATGGCACTTTCGGCAGAGAAAGATTCATGGTTGGTAACTGAGACCAGTAGTTTTCAATTGGAAACAATTAAATATTTCAGACCTGAAGTGTCAGCCATATTGAATTTAACTCCGGATCATTTGGATAGGCACAAAACAATGGAAAATTACGGAGCGGCAAAGGCAAGAATATTTGAAAATCAGGATGAAAACCAATATTTTGTTGTGAATTATGATGATAAAGCTTGCTATGAGCTATCAAAAAATTGCAAAGCTAAGGTAGTACCTTTTAGCCGACTAGAGCAGTTGGATTTTGGTGCATTTGTTAAAAATGATACTATAGTGATAAAGAATGAAAAAGGTCAGATTACTGAGTTCTGTAATGTGAATGAATTGTGTATTCCGGGTAAACATAACTTAGAGAATGCCTTAGCAGCAACAGCAATATCATATTTTGCAGGAATTGAAAAAGATATAATTGTAACTACTCTAAAAGAATTCATGGGAGTTGAGCATAGACTAGAATTTGTATCAGAGGTAGATGGAATAAGATTTGTGAATGATTCAAAGGGGACAAATCCAGATGCGTCAATTAAAGCCATCGATGCTATTGATGGTGGTATAGTCCTGATTGCAGGAGGATATGATAAAAATGCTGATTTTGCAGAATTTATTAATTCGTTTGGAGGAAAAGTTAAACATTTATTATTGATAGGAAAAACTGCACAAAAGATAAAGAAAACGGCAGAAGAATTGGGATTTACCAATATACTTATGCTAAAGGATATGGAAGAATGTGTAAAGGAAGGCTATAGACTTGCCCAAAAAGGAGATACAGTTCTATTGTCACCTGCATGTGCTAGTTGGGATATGTATACTTGTTTTGAACAGCGAGGAGAGCACTTCAAAAATTGTGTGATTGGTTTGGAGAGGTAAATGGCAAAAAGAAAGAAGAAAATAAAATCAGGAGATTTTATTTTATTCATTTTAACATTGTGTCTGGTAATTTTTGGGGTAATAATGGTATTTAGCTCCAGTTATTACTATGCAATTAACGAATATCAAGACGCATATCATTACTTAAAAAGAGATATTGTATGGGCAGCTAGTGGAATTTTGATAATGGCTTTTCTTGCTACGATTGACTATAGAATCTTCAACAATAAATTGATGGCAAAAATAATTCTTATTGCAAGTATTGTTATGCTGCTGCTCATATTTACACCGTTAGGTGTAACAAGAAATTTTGCAACCAGGTGGATTGGCATAGGTGGATTTACCATCATGCCAGGAGAAATTGCCAAAATAGCTGCTATTTTGTTTGTATCATGGTTTTTGAGTTCAGATATTGGAAGAATTAAATCATTTAAAAGTGGAGTGCTGCCTTTGTTTCTGCTTTGTGGAGTGTACGGCGGACTTATAATGAAACAGCCCAATATGTCAACTGCTATAACAGTGTGTGCAATAATAATAGGCATTATGTTCGTGGCGGGACTTAATTGGTTTTATTTGTTTGGAATAGTAGGTTCCGGAGCAGCAGCCGTATGCGCATTGATATTTCTTGATGAAGACGGTTACAGGTTGAAAAGATTTGTGAGCTTTTTAAATCCTTTTGAAGACCCGCTAGATACGGGCTATCAGGTAGTTCAATCCCTGCTTGCTTTGGGTTCTGGGGGGCTATTCGGTGTTGGACTTGGAAAGAGTATTCAGAAAAATTTATACTTGCCAGAACCTCAAAATGATTTTATATTGGCGATAATAGGTGAAGAGGTTGGCTATATCGGAATAATTATTTTGCTTATTTGTTACATCTATTTAATTTGGAGAGGGATGCATATTGCACTCCATGCTGCAGATTTCTTTGGGACTCTGGTTGCATCAGGCATAACTATTATGCTTGCAGTACAGGTAGTTCTTAATGTAGCAGTAGTAACATCCTCAATGCCACCAACAGGGGTAACTCTTCCATTTATAAGTTATGGTGGCAATGCGTTGTGGCTATTTATGGCGGCCATGGGGTTGCTCCTCAGCATATCTAGGCGTTCCCCAAGTTGATTAATGAAAGGTGAATTATGAGAGTTATAATGACAGGTGGCGGCACAGGAGGACATATTTACCCTGCAATAGCCATTGCAGAAGAAATAAAGGAAAAACACAGTGATGCAGAAATTCTTTTTGTTGGTACGGAAAGAGGGCTAGAAAGTAAATTGATTCCGGATAATGGCTATAATATTAAATTTATTACAGTAACTGGATTTAATAGAAAAAATATATTTAAAAATATAAAAGTAGTAAAAGATTTGATGAAGGGCGATAAGCAATCAAAAAAAATACTAAAGGAATTTAAGCCTAATGTTGTCATAGGAACAGGTGGATATGTATGCGGCCCTGTGGTAAGGGCAGCAAAAAAAATGGGAATAAAGTGCTTTATTCATGAACAAAATGCTTTTCCAGGGGTAACAAATAAATTGTTGGAAAAGTATGTGGATAAAGTATTTATTAGTTTTAAAGAGGCCGAAAAATATTTCAAGGAAAAAGATAAATTAGTTTTGTCAGGGAATCCCGTTAGGCAGAGTTTTTTTGATGCAAGCAAAGAAGAATGTCGTAAAGAACTGGGAATTAGAGATGATGAATTTGTTTTGCTTTGTTTTGGTGGCAGCCGGGGTGCAGAAAAAATAAACGAAACTATGACAGAAGCCTTGGAAGAACTGTCAGGGACAAGAGGGATGCAGGTATTTTTTGTTACAGGAAAAGTGCATTATCAAGCTATAATGTCGGAAATCGCAAAAAATGGAATTGAGTTGGGAGGAAATATACATATAATGGAGTATATTGACAAAATGGACAATTATCTTCCAGCAGCAGATTTGATTATCAGCAGATCGGGAGCTTTGACAGTATCAGAAATCACGGTATGCGGAGTTCCATCCATTTTGATTCCTTCACCATATGTAACGGGGAATCATCAATTTTTTAATGCCAAGGCAGTTGCAGATTATGGAGGGGCAATAATTTTACCAGAGGATGAATTGTGCAAGGAAAGCTTGTTAAAAAATATTAAAAATCTTATGGAAAGCAAAAAACAATTAGAAAAAATGGCATTGAATAGCAGGAGCGTAGCACCTAAAAAGGCCACGGAAATAATCTATCAGCACTTGGGAATATAGCTGTATTTGTAACAAATTCAACTCTTATGCATAAAATGAATCTATAAAATGAGATTTAGCGGTTAATATAAACTGCGGAGGTGCATGGATTTGGATAGCTATCATATAAATGGCGGTAATCCTATAATAGGAGAAATAGAATGCTTAGGGGCAAAAAACGGGGTGCTTCCAATAATAGCAGCGACAATACTTACAAAGGATAATAATTTATTATCAAATTGTCCAAAGATAAAAGATGTGGATAGTATGCTTAATATAATAAGAGAATTAGGCTGTACAGCATACAGAGAAAATGATGGGGTTCACATAGATAGTAAAAACTTAGAAAAATCCAATATTCCTGTTGATTTAATGGGGAAAATGAGATCATCAGTTTTTTTGCTTGGGCCATTACTTGTAAGATGTAAAGAAGTAGTTATTGGAAAACCAGGCGGCTGTGAAATTGGGAAAAGACCAATTGACATACATATAAATGCATTGCGTCAATTAGGTGCTCAGGTAGTCGAAGAAGAACAATTAATAATTTGTAGAGGCAAAAATTTAATAGGTACACAAATAGTTTTTGATTTTCCAAGCGTTGGAGCCACGGAAAATATAATGATGGCAGCCTTAGGTGCCAAAGGTGTGACTATCTTGAAGAATTGCGCAAGGGAACCAGAAATAGTTGATTTGCAGGAATATCTTAATAAATGTGGTGCAAATATTTCTGGGGCAGGAACTGAGCAGATTGTAGTGAATGGACCATGCCAGATGCATGGAGCGCATTATACTATAATGCCCGACAGAATAGAGGCAGGAACTTTCTTGATTGCCGCTGCCATGACTAATGGTAAAATAATTTTGAAGAACTCCCCAGTGAATTGCATGAAAAATATTTTGTTTAATTTAGAAAAGGTGGGGTGCAATATTAAAACATATGAAGATATAATCACATTACAAGTACCAAATGGAATTAAAAGTATTGATGAGATAGTAACAGCACCGTATCCGGCATTTCCAACGGATATGCAGCCTCAATTTCTAACGTTATTATGCAAGGCTTCAGGAAACAGTTTAGTAAGAGAGACTATTTTCGAAAACAGATTTGCGTACACGGAAGAATTAATGAAAATGGGAGCAGATATACAAATAAATGAACAGGAAGCAATAGTGAAAGGTAAAGCTGCTTTACATGGAGCACAGGTAATATCAAAGGATTTGCGTGGTGGTGCAGCCCTTACCATTGCAGGGTTAGGTGCTGAAGGAATAACTATAGTCAAGGATATAGAACACATAAGAAGAGGATATGAGAATTTTGATATCAGACTTAAATCACTTGGAGCTGATATAGTCGTGGAGTAATATACATGGTTGAGGAACAGAAAGTAAGAAAAAAGAAAAAAAGAAGAAAAAAGCACTATTTCCTTAGGCTTTTGTTATTTATAGCCATAGGGATAGGAGTGTATTATTTTTTGAATTCCTCATTTTTTGATTTAGAAAAAATAACCGTAGCAAATAATACCTATTATACAAAAGAACAAATAATTGAATTAAGCAAAGCAAAGACAGGAATAAACTTGCTCTTTCAGGTTGATAAAGATAAAATAAAAAAAGAACTGATGAAAGACCCTTATATAAAAAGTGTTAAGATATCAAAAAATATTCCGAATACGATCAAAATTTTTGTTGAGGAGAGAGAAGAAGCAGCAGTAATACCTTATGCAACTTCTTTTATTCTTATAGATTGTGATGGCTTAGTGTTAAGAAAGACGGATATAGAACCCAAATTACCCTTGTTAATAGGGCTTACAATCAATGATATGGAAACGCGTAAGGCTCTTGGTGTAGAGGAAAAA
>CAZWCK010000061.1:0-2642 GCA_964632625.1 uncultured Oscillospiraceae bacterium | reverse complement strand
ATCAACATTGACAGAAACACTTGCCCTTCTTGAATCCACAGAAGATTCTTCTGTGGTATTCACCAAAATAGACATATCAAGTGTAATTATAAAGGCATATATCTATGAAGGTTTGTATTGTCAAGGAGTGCCAGAAAACATTCTTGAAAGTATATACAATGGAAATTTGGAAAAAGTTTTATATGATTTGTATTCAAGAGGGATTGAACGTGGTATTATTAATATAGGCAGTGATAATTACTGTTCATTTAACCCTATGGTAGATTAGGAGAAACGTATGAGAAAGTACAGTGGAATAATCATAGTAGGATTGTTAACGATGTTAATAGGTATTGTATTGTCAGTACAAATAAGTACTACTTCAGGTTCTGATCAAGGTGGATTGGTTCCATTGGCAAAATTAAAAAGCTATGAAACTGAGTTAAAAACCGTTCGTGACGAAAAGGAAGAAGCTTTAGAGCAACTTAGGTTACTGGAAGAGCGACAGTCAAGCATTGAAAAAGAAAAAGCAGAAGAGAATGTATTTATTGAAGGACTTGTTCAGGATATAGAAAAGTATAAGATGGAGGCAGGATTGGTAGATGTGGAAGGAACGGGAGTGATAGTTACTATTTCCGATCCTCAGAATGTGGACGAGTATCAGGAGGATTTCAGTGTAATTACCTACAACAATGAACAACTCCTTATCTTGATTAATAAGTTAAAAGAAGCAGGAGCAGAAGCCATATCAATAAATGAACACAGAATGGTTCAAACTACAGAGATAAGTCTTGCGGGAAATCATATAAATATAAACGGGGCGGCAACAGCACCTCCTTATACAATTAAGGCAATAGGAAACCCTACAACAATGAGCAATGCATTGACAATTAGGGGAGGGATTATTGAAGACTTGAAAAAGAAATATAATCTGGTGGTTGATATTAGTACCAGTGATTCTATTACAATTCCAAGATATGATGGAGTTATAAGCTTTAAATATGCTAAGCCAATTCAAAAGGAAGAGGAATAAACGGTGCAATATGGAAAAGGGGAAAATTGTAGCTGTTATAATATGTTTTTTGATAGGTCTTGGAATAATGGTTCAAGGGGAGATTACTGACGGTCAGAGCCTTTATGTATCACCTAAAGCAATTAGCGATTATAAAAATGAAATTGAAAGTGAAAAGTTTTCAATAGAAAAAATAAATAAATTAACTGATGAAACCAAAGAAAATTTAACGATATACCTGGATACCCTGAACAATGATGATCAAGGAGAAAAAGATGCAATAGCAGAAAATGTATTAAAGCAAAGAGAAACCTTGGCAATGTTTACTGGGACAGAGACGGTTGTGGGAAATGGTGTTGTTATAAATGTTGATGATGGAACAAGGAAACTGCTTCCGGGCGAGGACATTAACAATTTATTGGTCCATGATTCAGACCTTTTGGAGATAGTAAATGAGCTGAAAGGAGCAGGGGCAGAGGCTATAAGTATTAATGGACAAAGAATATTGAATTCATCGTGGATTTCATGTTCTGGATATACGATCAGAATTGATGATACGGTTTATGCAAGACCCTTTGAGATTAAAGCAATAGGGAATGCAAAGAGAATGACTGCGACCTTAATCGGTGAGGAAGGAACCGGTACTTCTCTAAAAAACTGGGGAGTTCAATTTAAAATCGAAACTAAGGAAGATATAGTTATTCAAGGCATAAACACATTGAATAAACCTAAATACATGTCGGCTGTAAAGGAGGAAGAGTAAATTGATTATAGCTATGATTATTGGTCTCGCATTGGGGCTTACAGTTGGATTTGGATTTGATATCTCATATCCTGTTGAATATTCTTTTTATATAACAATGGGGCTCCTTGCGGCAATTGATTCAATTATAGGAGCTTTGAGGTCACATTTTGAGGGTAAGTACAATAATTTAATTTTTATTACCGGGTTTATTACTAACGCAATTTTGGCAGCACTATTGACGTTTGTAGGCGACAAATTAGGCATTCCATTGTATTATGCCGCGATATTTGTTTTTGGAGGAAGATTATTTAATAATTTCGCTATAATCAGAAGAATCGGAATAGATAGGTTCTTAGCGAAAAAAAGCCAAAATATAGTGGAAAAATAGAGTAATAATACTAGCCATACTACTATTAGTATGATATAATAATTGCGGTTGCACTGCAATTATTATCATTTATGTGCAGTGCCAGAATTTTACCTAAGGCAAAAAATATATAGTTGATTATATCAAAATTGCATTGCAATTTGTGATACAATATAGGAGTATAAATTAAGACAGGAGGTTCCTTTCTGATGTTACAATTTGAAGTTAATGAACAAAACGATGCACAGATTAAGGTAATTGGTGTAGGTGGCGGTGGTTGTAATGCTGTCAACAGAATGATAGAAGCTAATTTAAACGGTGTAACGTTTATGGCAATAAATACGGACAAGCAGGCTTTGGCCAGCTCAAAGGCTGAAACAAAGTTGCAGATTGGCGAAAAACTAACCAAAGGACTCGGTGCAGGTGCAAATCCTGAAGTGGGTCAAAAAGCTGCAGAAGAAAATATTGAGGATATTGCCAAGTTTATGACAGGAGCCGATATGGTATTCATTACGGCAGGCATGGGAGGCGGCACCGGA
>CAZWCK010000060.1:0-8765 GCA_964632625.1 uncultured Oscillospiraceae bacterium | reverse complement strand
AAAAAGTGCAAATTACGAAATCAAAGATTTCTATTTGCGCATGTTGGCTGTTTAGTAATTCGATATTCAGCCAACTATTAAGGTGCTTTCTTTGATATTCCGTCAATATCGCAAACGATATTTCCTACATAATAAAATAGTGAATTTAACATAAATTTTTGCTTATTGGTAAATTTTATAGAGGAGGAAAAAGTATGGGCTTACCTGAAAACAGTAACTTGAATTTATTTTCAAAGTGGAAAAAAGGAAAAACTAATTTAATAACAGACGTACCGGGGGTGAAGGTTGGAAGTGTAACTTTAAAGAATAACGAAATTAATACAGGAGTAACCGCAATATTGCCTCATGGAGGAAATCTATTTCAAGACAAGGTAATGGCTGCTACATCTATCATAAACGGGTTTGGAAAAAGTGTTGGGCTTATTCAAATTGAAGAGATGGGAACAATCGAAACCCCGATTATCATGACAAACACACTAAGCATCGGTACCGCTGTTACTGCGTTAACAAAATACATGCTAAAGCAAAACGAAGATATCGGAATCACTACCGGAACGGTTAATTGCTTGGTAACGGAGTGCAATGATGGAAGACTAAATGACATAAGAGGAATGCATATAAAAGAACAGCATATAGAGGAGGCTATCCAAAAAGCCGACAAAAAAGTTGATGAAGGTGCGGTAGGTGCAGGTACCGGAATGTGTTGCTTAGGCGTAAAAGGAGGCATTGGCTCCGCATCAAGGTGCATTAATGTAGATGGTAATGACTTTGTAGTCGGGGCACTTGTAATGTCTAACTTTGGAGCAGCAGGAAATCTAGTTATAGGCGGAAATCACATTGGGAAAAGTGTGGAATCCATGAAGTCAAAAGAGAAAGATCAAGGTTCCATTATTATGATTATTGCTACTGATGTGCCTCTAAATGAAAGACAACTGAAGCGAGTAGCAAAGCGCGCAACCATATCTCTTGGAAGAACAGGCTCTTACATAGGCAATGGAAGCGGCGATGTTGCAATTGCATTTACTACTGCAAATCGTGTGCCACAGTATAGTGAAAAGAATTTATTAAATATGACAATGTTTTTTGATGAAAATATAGATATGGTCTTTGAAGCTGCTGTAGAGACAGTAGAAGAAGCAATAATAAGTTCTCTATACCATGCGGATACCACCATAGGTGTGAGAGGAAACGAAGTACTGGGTCTGCGTGAGTATATGAGCAGTATTAAGGAGTATTCTTATGTATGATTTCGTAATTAAAAATGCCCGAGTAATTGATGGCACCAATGCACCGTGGTTTCGCGCAGATGTAGGCATAAAAGACGGAAAAATTGCAAAAGTAGGAAAAATAAGTGAAAATAGTATAAATGAATATCTGGATGCCGGGGATTTATATCTGGCACCAGGGTTTATAGACATTCATTCCCATAGCGACACCTCCCTTCTGGACTATCCAATGGCAGAAAGCCGAGTTTTACAAGGAATAACTACAGAATTGGGTGGCGACTGCGGAATGTCCGTGGCTCCCGTAAACAAAGAAAAACTAGATTTACTGAGAGACTACATGGGAGATATGGATTACAACTGGGAGACGTTAGGTAAATATTTAGACATTCTTGAAGAGAAAAAAATTAGTGTGAATTTTGCCTCGGCGGTAGGACACGGAACAATCAGATTGGCAGCAATGGGCTTTGATGACAGAAAGCCAACAAAGGAAGAAATGCGGTTAATGAAAAAGTATTTAAACCGTGCCCTTGAAGATGGTGCGTTCTGTATGTCAAGCGGATTAATCTACCCCCCTGGCTGCTATGCAGATACAGAAGAACTTATTGAATTATCAAAAGAGCTTGTCCCTTATGGAGCATTTTATGAAACACATATGAGAAACGAAGGGACAGAGGTAGTTGAATCTGTAAAAGAAGCTCTGGAAATTTGCAGCCGCTCAGGAGCACCCTTGCAAATAGCGCATCATAAGGTTACACGAAGAAGTAATTGGTATGTAAGCTGCAGAACTACAACTGCTATGATTGAAAAAGCCCGTATGGAAGGCCTTGATGTAACTGTAGATCAATATCCATATAATGCATCTTCAACCACTTTGGACAGTAATGTTCCTTCATGGGCATTTGTGGGAGGTATGGAAAAGCTGTTGGAAAGACTGCAAGACCCGGAAATACGTAAGAAGTTAAAAGAAGAAAGCAATGAAAATCATATAGGAAGATGGGGCGAGATATTTGTATCATACGCCCAGAGTGAAAAGAACGCATGGGCAGTAGGCAAATCTATTGAAGAAATCGCAAAAATACGCGGCGTAGACCCTGCAGATGCCTGCTTTGATTTAATAGTCGAAGAGAAAGGCAGAGTAAATGAAATAAACTACGGGATTTCAGAGGAAGACATAGAATACATTATGTCCAAGCGTTTTACAATGACAGGCTCGGACGGAAATGCAGCGTCTTTGCAATATCCGGGGTTGCCGCATCCAAGATGGTATGGAGCCTTTCCGAGAGTAATTTCGCATTATTGTAGAGACAGAAAGTTGTTTCCTTTAGAGGAGGCAATTCATAAAATGACAGGTATGCCTGCGGCCAGGTTGAATTTGCCGGACCGAGGACTAATCAAAGAAGGTATGTGGGCCGACTTAATACTTTTTGATTTTGCTAAAATTAAAGACACACCCACATACAACAACCCAAAATGTGCCTGTGAAGGAATTCTCAGAGTTTATGTAAATGGTGTTTTGACAGCTAAGGACGGAAAACATACCGGTGCAAGAAGCGGTAAAATTTTGAGAAAAAACCATAAAAATATGTAGACAGAATTATAGGAAATGAAAAAACAGCATTAAAAAGGAGGTGTAAATTACAACAGATACGCCTATTTGATAGGCTGAAAAGGCTAAAACTTTTAATAAAAAATTGAATTCATATTACAAAAGGAGGATATCATGAAAAAATTATTAGCACTATTAATGGTTTGTATGCTGATTATGGCAACATTTGCAGGATGTGGACAAGACAGCGAAGAAAATACAAAGACCAACGTCGAGGGCGTTTCTGAAAATGCCAATATTACAGTACTGGATTATGCGGACATGAGCACACTTTATCCTTTGGATATGGGCACCGTTTCTGATGCGATTCCTGTGTTCTGGGTATATGACCCATTGTTAAGGTTAGATGAAAATCAAAATTACATATGGATGCTTGCTACTGGTTGCGAAACAAATGAAGATGGTACAGAATACACATTCAAATTACGTGAAGGAATAAGTTTTTCAGACGGTACTCCTTGGAATGCAGAAGCTGCAAAAGCGAACTTTGATGTAATGGCAGATCAGTCATTTGGATATAAGAGTCAGTATTTATATGAACCTATAGATCATTCTGAAGTGATTGATGAATATACAGTAAAGATTTATCTTAAAAACGTATATGCACCTTTCTTAAATTCTTTGGCTATTGAAGCTGCAGGAATGGTAAGCCCTAAATTAATTGAGCAGGGTTATGAAGCAATGACTACATCACCTGTAGGAACAGGTCAATACACCTTGAAGGAAAGAAGAATTGGTGAATATACAACCTACGAGCTAAACAGAGACTGGTGGGGCTATAATGCAGACATCTGCGGCGGAACCGCTTTAGTATCAAATGACTGCGGTTTTAACACAATTACTTTAAAACCAGTAAGTGAAGAAGCAACACGTGTTGCAATGCTCATGTCAGGAGAAGCAAATTTAATTAATTCCTTGACTCCGGTAAACAAGAAAACTGTTGAGCAAGCTGATATGTCTACTGTTTCCAAGGTAGGAACTTCTATGGGATATTTCTACATGAACTGTCAAAAAGAAGTTTTTTCTGACATACGTGTAAGGCAGGCAATCACAATGGCTATAGACCTTGATTCACTAAACAAGGTAGTATATGGCGGAGAATACGAAAAAGCAACATCATACTTAACAAGCTCAATAAACTTTTATAAGGAACAGACTCCGTATGAATATAATATTGAAAAAGCAAAGCAATTGCTAACGGAAGCAGGGTATCCGAATGGATTTACCATCGTAGCATGGGAAGAGAATGACACAACAGATATTCAGAGAGGCGAATTTATTCAACAACAGCTTGAAAAAGTAGGTATCACTCTTAAAATCTATCCTCAGGAGGGTGGATTCTTAACACAGAATGTTAATGCATACAGCGGAGACCCTAAGAACACTGAATTTGACTGCTATATCAGAGGATATGGTGCTGATACCGCAGATCCGGATGAAGCAATCGGCAGATTTGCAGCAAAGGATTTTCCTCCTCTAGGCGGCAACTATTCCTTCTATAAAAGCGATGAATTTGATAAATTCATAGATGAAGGCGCACATTCCATCGATTCAGATGTAAGAGCAAAAGCTTATGAAAACGCTCAAAAGATTATTTGGGAAGATGCACCGGCAGTAGCATTATTAAGCACATGCTACAGTGCTGCATTTGATAAACATGTTCAGGATGTAGGTTTTGGTCCGGCAGGATGCTTCTTTATGATGAATGCAAAATACATTGACTAACTAAAATAGCAAATTTCTGATTGTTTTAAAAAAACTAATAAGCAGAAGTGAGTCCATCTCACTTCTGCATTCAAAATTGTAAGGTGAGGGGAAAAATGCAACGATATATATTAAAACGCATAGGCGGCATCTTAATAACAATGTTTTTAGTGTCCATATTTGTGTTTATGTTCATTAGAATGATACCGGGCGACCCCGCCAGATTACTTTTAGGAGATAAGGCTACGCCAGAAGCGATTCAGCAGATAACACAGCAGTATGGCTTGGACAAACCCTTGATAACACAGTATGCAATATGGATGAAGGGTGTGTTTATGGGAGATTTTGGAATTTCCCTCAGGACTAAGCTTCCTGTAATGCATGAAATCGGTCTTCGTTATTGGAATACTATGAGATTAGCTCTTTGTGCCATTATATGGAGTGTTATAGCAGGGTTACTAATAGGAATTTGGTCGGGAACACACGCCGGTAAATGGCAGGATTATGTAGGAATTACGGTATCCGTAGTAGGACAGGCAATACCGGAATTCTGGATTGGACTAATGTTAATATTACTATTTTGTGTTAAATTACAAGTTTTGCCTATAGTCACTACCGGTTGGCAAGGAATGATACTACCGGCATTTACACTGGGTGCATTTATGATGTCAACGGTGGCGCGATTTACACGGTCTTCAATTATTGAAGCCTTAAAAGAAGATTATACAAGGACTGCACGTGCAAAGGGTCTTAAGGAGAGCACAGTTATATATAAACACGTATTAAAAAACTCAATTATTCCAGTTATCACAATAGTAGGACTTGAATTTGGAGTAATGCTCGGTGGCGCGGTTTTGGTTGAATCAGTATTTGGCTACTCCGGATTAGGTTCCTTATTGATTGAATCTATTAATTATCGTGATTATACGACATTGCAGACTCTGGTTTTGATTTTTTCTTTGCATTTTGTAGTAATAAACCTTTTGGTTGATATACTTTATGCTGCTGTAAATCCAGAAATCAGATTAGGATAGGGGGGCATAAGATGTTTTTTATAAAGAAAAAACCTATTGAGATTACAGAAGAACTGGATATGAATACCAGACTAAGTGATTTTGCACGAAATTTTAAGAAACAAAAAACTGCGGTAATAGCGGCGGCTGTTTTGATGCTTTTGGTCTTTATAGCCATTTTCTGTTACAAAATTATTCCTTTTGGAATTAATGAGTATAATTACGACGAGTTATTGCAAACACCAAGTATGAAACACTGGTTTGGTACTGATGAATTCGGCAGAGATATATTCAGCAGAGTATTATGTGGAACAAGAATTTCTTTGAGTATCGGTTTCTTTACTGTAACTGTTGCCAGTATTATAGGTTCTACAATCGGACTTATGGCAGGATATTACGGAGGGATTTTGGATGGAATAGTTATGCGTATAGCTGATGTTTTGTATGCGTTTCCAGGATTAATTCTTGCAATTGCAATTGTTGCTATTCTTGGTCCCGGACTAACAAATGTAGTTATAGCGGTTATTATATTTTGTATACCTACTTATGCGAGGCTCGTCCGTGGTGCGACCATGCAATTAAAAAACAGCGTATATGTAAGAGCTGCGAAATGTATAGGAGCCTCAGATGCAAGAATTTTGTTTAAGCATATTTTGCCGGGAGCAATTCCTAACATTATAGTACAGTATTCATTATCCATCAGCGGATCAATTATGACTACTGCAAGCTTAAGCTTTCTAGGTATGGGAGCTATGGCACCTACACCGGAATGGGGTCTTATGCTTAGCAATTCCCGAACTTATTTTTATACTTGTTGGCATTATGCTTTCTTTCCTGGAGTAGCCATACTTATTACGGTTCTTTGCTTTAATTTGTTAGGAGACGGTCTCAGAATGGCACTTGATCCTAAGTTAAATGACAGAGCGTGAGGTGGACAATGGAAAATAATAATATTTTAGAAGTTAAAAACTTGTGCACCTATTTCTTTATGGATAGTGGTGTGGTAAAAGCAGTAGACGGACTGGACTTTACCTTAAAAAAAGGCTCCACGTTAGGTATCGTTGGAGAATCGGGAAGCGGTAAGAGCGTAACCTCTTTGGCTATTATGGGACTTCTCAAAGGAACAACAGGCAAAGTCGTAGACGGAGAAATTATATTTGAAGGAAATGATATCGTAAGCCTTAGTGATGAAGATCGAAGAAAGATACGCGGAAATAAAATAGCAATGATATTTCAGGAACCCATGACAAGCCTTAACCCTGTTATAAAAATAGGAGAGCAAATCATGGAGGTTATCCGTTTGCACCAAAACGCCACAAAAGAAGAGGCAAAGGAGCGTGCAATACAAATATTGAAGGACACCGGTCTGCCGAGAGTGGAAAATATGTTCAAGGAATATCCTTTCCAACTTTCAGGCGGGCAAAGACAGCGTGTTATGATAGCAATGGCTCTTGCCTGCAATCCAAAGATTTTAATTGCGGATGAACCAACCACAGCATTGGATGTTACAATTCAAGCACAAATATTGGATTTAATGCAGAAATTAAAAGATAAAGTGGGAACCTCTATTATTTTCATCACACACAGCTTGGGTGTAGTTGCAGAGGTTTGTGATCAGGTGCTTGTAATGTATTGCAGCAGGGCTGTAGAAATGGGAGACGTAAATACAATATTTGAGAATCCAAAGCACCCATATACAAAGGGGCTTTTGGCTTCAATACCAAAGCTCGGGCAGCATGTGGAAACCCTGGAATCCATTCCGGGAAATGTTCCTAATCCTAAATTTATGCCAAAGGGATGTAAATTCGCACCGAGATGCAAAGAAGTCTTTGATAAATGCAAAGAAACAGAACCGCCACTTTTTGATTACGGAAATGGACATAAATGTCGCTGCTGGCTATGTGAAAAGGATTTTGGAGGTGAGGCTCATGAGTAATATACTATTGCGCGTAAATGAACTAAAGCAATATTATCAGGTTAGTACCGCCGAAAAAGCAAAAACCTTCGTTAAAGCACTTGATGGTGTAAGCTTTGAAGTAAAAGAAGGAGAAGTTTTGGGAATTGTAGGGGAGTCCGGATGCGGCAAATCTACAATGGGTTTAACGATTTGTAAACTGATAGAGCCAACCTCGGGTGAAATTATATTTGAAGGAGAAAACATCAGTGGGTATAACAAAAAACAAATGAAGGATATAAGGAAAAAAATTCAGATGGTTTTTCAAGACCCTTATGCTTCACTGAATCCGAGAATGTCTGTTCATGATATCATCGCAGAACCTTTGATTATACATAAGATTTGCAAAAGTAAGTCTGAAATAGATGAAAGAGTTCTTGCGCTTCTAAGGCAGGTAGGCCTTGACGATTATCATGCAAAGAGGTATCCACATGAGTTTAGCGGCGGACAAAGGCAGCGTGTGGGAATCGCAAGAGCTTTAGCGGTAGAGCCGAAGCTGATAATTGCAGATGAACCCGTATCGGCACTAGACGTATCTATACAATCTCAGGTCTTAAACCTGATGAGTGAATTAAGGAAAAAGTTAAATCTAACCTATATTTTTATTGCACATGATTTGAGTGTTGTTGAACACATCAGTAACCGTGTCGGTGTTATGTACCTAGGAAATTTTGTGGAAGTTGCAGATAAGGCTAGCTTGTATGAAAAACCACTGCATCCGTATACGCAGGCATTGCTGTCCGCAATTCCAATGCCAGATCCAACCTTTAAGAAGGATCGAATTATTTTGGAGGGAAATATTCCTTCCCCAATAAATGCACCAACAGGCTGCAAGTTTCACCCAAGATGCAGAAAGTGCATGGAAATTTGCAAGAAGGAAATTCCGCCTAAGATCTCAATAGGCGAAGATCACTATGTTTATTGTCATCTATATAGAGATGACAAGGTATGTAATGGAGGACAAGTATGATATATAAAGAAATTTTAGAAAATCTTCACAAAATGAGTGGAAAAGTTGGCTTCTATTATAAAAACCTGATAACCGGTGAGACTATGTCCTTTAACGAGGCAGAAACCTTTAGAGCGGCAAGTATAATTAAATTGCCGCTTTTAGCAGGAATGTTATTAAAAGAATCTCGCGGAGAAACTGATTTTAAAGAGAAAATTACCATTACAGAAGCACAAAAAGTTCCCGGATGCGGTGCGGTGCAGCATCTATCCGGGGAACCTTTTCTGGATATATACTCACTGTTGCGTTTGAT
>CAZWCK010000059.1:0-8832 GCA_964632625.1 uncultured Oscillospiraceae bacterium | reverse complement strand
ACGGCGCAGGTTTGCAAAACGTACTTTGCGTGGTGACTAGATATTTTGGTGGAATCAAGCTAGGACCGGGAGGCCTTGTGAGAGCGTATACTTCTAGTGCAAAAATGGGTGTTTTGGCGGCGGAAATATGTCAGGTAAAGGAAATGCTCAGCTTGACCGTAAAAATTGATTATGGACACCTTTCTAAGCTTCAGAGCATGTCTGTATCAAGCGAACAACTAAATGCTATGAGCAAAGACGAAACAGAGCAGGCAAAATCAGATGGAAAAGATCAAAGTGGATTTTTTGTTGGAAATATTAACTATGAGGATAAAGTAACGGTTGAACTTGTTACAGAACCTGAGAATGAGAATAACCTGAAAAGTATTCTTGGGAATCTTACATCAGGTACATATGAGGTAACGGAAGAAAAAATTGAATTGACGAAGGTTTAGCACAAATGCAAACCCCCCTGTGATACCGGTGGAAAAATGGCATCACAGGGGGGTTTTTAATATATATAAGAGAGAATATAACTAAAGTACTTTTGCATTAAATGCAATCGTATCCAAAGTCCGTGTTATTTCTTTTTGCCTAAGTAAGCATCCTGAATTGTTGAATCAGCAAGAAGCTCTTTGGCAGTACCATGGGCTGTAATTTTCCCCTGTTCAAGAACATAAGCCTTGTCAGCAATTGAAAGAGCCTTGAAAGCATTCTGTTCTACAAGAAGTATAGTTTTACCCATATGTTTTATTTCGATAATGATATCAAAAATTGTGTTGATAAGAAGTGGTGCAAGACCAAGTGATGGTTCATCAAGCATGATTAGGTCAGGGGAGGACATTAGTCCTCTTCCCATTGCAAGCATCTGCTGCTCACCACCAGAAAGAGTACCGGCAATTTGCTTTTCTCTTTCTTTCAGACGAGGGAAAAGTTCATAAACTCTTTCGAAGTCTGCGTTTATTCCCTTGGTATCATTTCTAAGAAATGCACCCATTTTTAAATTTTCATGAACTGTCAAGTTTGCAAAAATTATACGACCTTCAGGGACCTGGCAGATTCCTGATTTTACAACTTTATGTCCTTGTTTTGCAAGTGGATGACCTTCATATTCAATTTCACCACTATACTTTACCATACCGCTTATAGCGTTAAGCATGGAGGACTTTCCGGCACCATTGGAGCCTATGATAGTAACAATTTCTCCTTTGTTTACTTCAACGTCAATACCTTTTATGGCATGAATACCGCCGTAATATACATTTAAATCTTTAACTTTAAGCATCTTCGCCATCATCCTCCTTTCCTAAATAAGCTTCTACAACTCGTTTGTCTTCTTGAATTTCAGCAGGAGTTCCTTCTGCAAGAGTTCTACCAAAGTTAAGCACAAATATTTTATCACAAACACCCATGATTAAATCCATGTGATGTTCGATAATCAAAACTGTCAAATCAAATTCATCTCTAATTTGTCTGATAAGTTCCATAAGCTGGAGTGTTTCTTCAGGATTCATACCTGCAGCAGGCTCATCCAAAAGAAGTAGTTTCGGATTAAGAGCAAGTGCTCTTGCTATCTCAAGTTTTCTCTGCATTCCGTAAGGAAGATTAGAGGAAACCATATCTCTTACATCCCAAAGTCCCATAAGCTTCAATAATTGCTGAGTCTTTTCATGCAAAGCGTGTTCTTGATCTCTGGAAGCTTTGAGATATGGGATTGGAAGAAATGCCAAAGGCCTTAAAACCGCCTGAATAGCACTATAATCAGCCATCTTATGACAAGCAGTAAGTACGTTGTCATAAGCAGTTAGCTTTTTAAACAGACGTATATTCTGGAAGGTTCTTGTAATACCTAAATTTGCTATTTGAAAAGGCTGTTTCCCTGTAATTACCTCATCATAGAAGGTAATTTCACCTTCTGTTAATGAATAAATAGAAGTAATCAAGTTAAAAATTGTAGTCTTACCTGCACCATTTGGTCCTATAAGACCGAAAATTTCGCCTTCTTTGATTTCAAAAGTAACTTCTCCTACGGCAGTAAGTCCGCCGAATCGTTTAGTAACATTGTTAAGAGCTAGTACTGTCTTACTCAATTTCAGCACCTCCCTTGTTCTTGCTAAATAATTTCTTTACCCATTTGAAGCTGAGTTCTTTACCACCCATTAGACCTTGTGGTCTTAATACCATAATAGCAATTACGGCTAATCCGTATACAACAAGACGCCATTGAGAGAAGCTTCTTAGAAGTTCTGGCAAGAATGTAAGTATTACGGCACCGACAACGCTTCCTGTGATACTACCAAGACCACCGAAGATTACAATAATAGTAAGCTCTGTTGACCTGATAAGCTGGAACATAAGCGGCTGAATATAGCCTAAATAGTGAGCTAATAATCCACCTGAAACACCTGCATATAAAGCACTGATTGCAAGAGAAATCATTTTATAACTGAATACATTGATTCCAATTGTTTGTGAAGCCAATTCTTCTTCTCTTATAGCAACCATATTTCTGCCGTGCCTTGATTTAATCAAGAATACCATAGCTGTGATTGCAATAACGTTTATGATAACAACTAGTAATAAATACTGGTTTGAATCATAAGTTTGGATTCCGGGAAGTCCTCTGGAACCACCAAAGAACTGGATGTTGTCTAACAATAGACGTATAGCTTCTCCGAATCCTAAAGTAGCGATACAGAAGTAGTCACCTTTTAGGTTCAGAGTTAATTTCCCTATGAGTAGGCTGACAAGCAATGCCATAATACCACCGCAAGTGATAGCTATAATAAGCGGAACACCTTTCATAGTAAGCATTGCTGCTGTATATGCTCCTATAGCCATGAAACCTGCATGACCGAAGGAGAACAATCCGGTAAAACCTGTTAGTAAGGATAGACCTAATACTGTAAGCAGATTGATACCTGTTAAAATTAATATGCCTGATATATAATACCAACTAAACATTCAATCCACCCCCTAAGCCTTGTCTTCTGTAGTAATGCCCATCAAACCGGTAGGTTTAACAACTAATACTACAATTAATAAAGTAAAGGCGATTAAGTCTCTATAGCTTGATGACAAATAGCCCGAAGCCATTGCCTCAATAATTCCTAAAAGTATGGAACCAATTACAGCACCGGGTAAACTACCAAGCCCGCCGAATACTGCAGCGATAAATGACTTATTGGTTATGATTCCGATTTGTGGGTAAACTGTGTATTTCATACCGAATAACATACCAGCTACACCAGCAAGCATTCCACCAAGTAGGAATATTACAAAAATAACTCTATCTACATTTACTCCCATAAATGCGCTTCCTTTTGAACTGTAGGAAGTTGCACGAATTGCAAGACCAATTTTTGTTTTTTCAATGATTAGTACCAGTGCACTAAGACTGATAGCTGAAATGATTAACATCAGAACGTCGATTCTACCTACTGACAAAGAGCCAATTGCAAAAGGTGTAGTGCTCATTACCTGAGGGTAAGTCATAAATGTAGGACCGATAGTAGCTACAACGAAGTTTTCTAAAAATATTGATGCACCCATTGCAGAAATGATGAAGTATAATCCCGGTGCATTTCTTCTGCGAAGTGGTCTATATGCTATTCTTTCCAATACTACCGCAACTATACCAGCAAGCAATGCCGCTATAATTAATGCAACTGCAAACGGTACAGAGAAAAGGCTTAAAGCATAGAAACCGAAATAAGCACCTAGCATAATTACTCCGCCATGAGCAAAGTTTGAAAAGTTCAAGATACTATAAACTAATGAATAACCAACGGCCATTAGTGCGTAAACACTTCCGATGGAGAGTCCATTAATTAGTTGTTGTAAGAATGTACTCACTTTGGAACCTCCTGTCTATTTTTTTTAAAAGAAAGAGGGCAGATCACCACCCTCTCCCATAAAAACATCTAAATATTATTGTACCCCATATTTAGTTTGGAATACATATTCTTTATTTACTATCTTGATGATAGCAGCTTCTTTACCTTCTGGATTATGAGTATCAGGACTGATTGCGATATTACCAGTGATACCTTGTACTTCTACTTCAGGAATAGCTTTTGCTACTGCCTCTGAATCTACAACGCCAGCTTTGTTAAGAGCAGCTTCAAGAAGTAAGAATGCGTCATGTACTAAGTAACCGTTAATCTCAAGTACTGTTCCAAATTTTTCATCATAAGCATCCTGTAAAGGCTTTAATTCAGGGTCATTGAAGTCTACGTGATTTACAACGTAGCTGCCTTCGATAGCATCTCCTGCCATTTCCATTAACTGGTCTGACGGCCAACCGTCACCACCCATGAATGTAGCGGTAATACCAAGTTCTCTAGCTTGGTTAGCAGAAAGAGCAACTTCTTTGTAGTAGTAAGGCATAATAATTACGTCAGGGTTTGAAGCTTTAATTTTTGAAAGCTGAGGTCTAAAGTCAACGTCTCCAGCCTTAAAGCCTTCTTTAGCAACGATTTCTCCACCTTTTTCTACAAAGGTCTCTTCAAAATACTGTGAGAATCCCTGTGAATAGTCGCTTGCTACGTCATAAAGTACAGCAGCCTTAGTGTATTTTAATTCATCAATAGCATAACCTGCAACTACAGCGCCCTGGTAAGGGTCGATAAAGCATACACGGAAGTTGTAAGGATTTACAGAACCGTCATCATTTACAGTAACTTTAGGGTTTGTTGCAACTGTAGCAATGTCAGCAACTTTTGCATCGTTTAATGCAGCTGATATTGAAAGAGCCTGACCACTTGCATTAGGTCCTAAGATTGCAACAACTTTATCGTTGGAAACTAATCTCTTTACAGCATTTACGGCTTCATTAGCATCACCTCTTGTGTCATACTTAACTAGCTCTAACTGTTTTCCTAAGATACCGCCTTCTTCATTTTTTTGATCAATAAGCATTTGAAGTGTATTTGATTCACACTGTCCCCAAACTGCCTGATCACCTGTAAGTGATCCAATCCAACCAACTTTGATAACATCAGCATCAGTGCTTCCACCATCAGTAGTTTCGCCGCCACCACAGCCTGTGAATGCCATTGCCAAAATCATAACAACGGCCAACAATAAACTTAACTTTCTCTTCATAATTGCTTCCTCCTATAATATTTGGATAATTTACAACTTTATTTTAACAACGTGTTTCAAAAATAATCAAAAAAAATCAGAATGATTGTAAAATAATTCTGATTCTTTCATAAATATAGATGTGTAATCAAGTTGCAATAGACCATTTTGCTTAGATACCATAACAAGTTTGCTGTTTTGTACAAGTTGGTTGCAGAATATTCACAAAGTTGTCATTCTTTGGTTTCGCTGTAAGTCATCATACCTTCAAGGAATTTATCAATGCTGGCTTTACCACTTATATTGCTTTTTTTGCGGAGAAAATCCATTTCTGTTTTTATACTCTCAAAATCAAAAAACATGTATGAATATGTTTGAAAGATCTCACTGTAATAGTCTTCAATACCCATAGCGGCGGTGTTGGTAAGTCCTTTTTTGACTGCCCTCCTTATACGCTGCTTAACCATTCTTGAGTCTTCTTGTATTCTATCAGAGTATTCCTGAATCGTTTTTTTGTTGTAATTTAAATTCCTATCAATCAATGTTTCACATATTTCAAGAATGTCCTTTGAACCTTTTTCACCTAATATCCCCAGAAGATTAAGCACATATTTAATTTCCTTAATCTTTTGCGGGGATGTTCTTGGCATCCCGTCAGTTTTTTTGGAAGAAAGAGAATCAACTTGAAACATCTGCCGTATGCCGCCTAACATATTTGTCATTACAATCTTTTCTGTTACTTTTCCTATTACATTTTCTACTTCGATTATATTAATAGGCTTGCTTATAAAAAATTCAATTCCTTCATTATATGCTGATGCAATCATTCCTTTATCCGAAACTTGTGATATCATAATAAAAGAAATATTTGGGCAAACTTCTTTTACATTATGAACAATAGTGGTACCATCTTTAACAGGCATTAATAAATCAACAAGTACTATGTCGGGATTCATGCTGATTATTTCTTTCTCTGCTGTTTCAGCATCTGTTGAATAACCGATAACATCTCCAAGATTTTTTTGATATATTATACGGGTTAATACTTTCACTATACTAAGAATATCATCTACTATATAAAATTTCATTTATCATACCTTCTTTTTCTTAAATTCATCTGTCGGAATGGTAATTAAAAATCTAGTATACAAGTTTGCTTTGGACGTAACAGTTATTTGACCATGAAATGTATCTTCTACTAAATTCTTTACTAGAGTAAGTCCAATCCCTCTGTTTATGGCACCAGTGGTTTCATCGAACTTTGTGGAAAACCCAGGCTCAAAGACGACATTAATTTCACTTTTATTTATTCCGGGACCATTATCAAACACTGTAAACATGTATTGGTTTGCATAATAATTTTGTTCCAGAGTTAATTTAACGTATCCATTTTTTTTGTTAACCATAGATTCAATGCTGTTAATAACTAAATTTCTTAATATTGTCATAAAGGCAAAGTGTTCTTGTACATTGAAGTTACATCTGGAGTCAATTGAGAAAGTAATATTTGGATTTTTTTCATGAATCTGTTCATTTATATCTGTAGATAGAATTTGCAACAAATCATCAATATTCATTTCAGAAAAAGTCAGATCAGAAAGAAAATTATCCTGAAGTCCTTTTATCACTCTAATATAGTCTTTTTTAATTTCGTGGACGTCCTTTGCGATATCAAGGGCTAAGATCCTAGCTGATTTTGGATAATCGTCGGAATCGAGATCCTTATATAAAGTAAAGGCTTTTTTCATTACATCTTCAATCTCTACCATATTTTTGTTCATGAAATATACCTCACTATTGAATATGGATGCCATTACCATAAGCTTCTTATATCTTATTTCATGCTCTTCACTAGTCAAAAGGGCTTTATATTGATTAAATGCAATTACTGCAAGCAATACAACAAGGCTTCGGCCTATAGCAATAATAAGTAATTTTTTCATTAATTCAAAGTGCATATCAAAAACTCCAGTTCTAAACAACATTTCTACAATGTTTGAACCAAAGTCACAAAGCATCACGGAAAAGAAAAAATGCGTAAGAGAATGAGAAGCTCTGACAAAGAAAGCAACGTAAAAAATAATGCCATAGGTGACGTAAAACATTACGTCAGGAGCAACCATATGAAAAACAAGAGGGGCATCATGAAGTGTAAAATAAAGAAAAAGTCCTCTAATAAATGGTGAAAAAAATGCTGTTAAAAAGCAAATTATTAAAGGGTTAGTTTCGTTGTATTGATATAGGAAAATGCCTAATAGTATTACCGCAAGGGTAATGATAAATCCATTAATAAAGGCATTTACGTATATTTGTGCCCCCATGGATACGCATAATGCAGTAATAAGTCCTTGTTTCCATTTTTTCATGATATTACCTCATTGTAGTTGCTATATATTTGCTATTTTTACTATATTATCAAATATAAATGCATTATAATAAAAATAGAGGGGAATGTAAAGAACATAAATATGTGCCATCTTTTCTTGTGTTGTGCAGTGTGAATTGTTATAATGCTACTGTGACAAAGGTAGACAAAATTTTTTAGAATAAAAACTTTGCAACCAGTTAGAAGCACTTAACGCTAAGTAGCGAGTAGTATGGAGGGAAAAATGACGGAATTATTAGCTCCAGCAGGAAATATGGAAGCTTTAAAAGCTGCAATTTCTAATGGATGTGATGCAATATACTTAGGAACGCAAAAATTTGGTGCACGTGCATACTCATCAAATTTTGATTTAGAATCGTTAGAAGAGGCTGTTACGTATGCGCACCTGAGGAATGTTAAAATCTATGTAACAATGAATACCATCGTTTTCGAAAATGAAGTTGAAGAGATGAAAGAGCAGATGCACGAATTAAATGAAATCGGTGTTGATGGAATTATCGTTCAGGATCTGGCTGCTTTCGATTATATAGTTAAAAACTTTCTTGATATAGAAGCACATTGTTCAACTCAAATGGGAATAGACGATTTAGACGGAACTTTATTATTTAAAGAACTTGGTGCTAAAAGAGTTGTTCTGTCCCGTGAGGTTGAGATTGAAAAAGTAAAAGAGATAAAAAGAAACGCTAAAATACCTTTAGAAATTTTTGCTCATGGTGCTTTATGTGTATCTTATTCTGGAAACTGTCTAATGTCTGGATTAATCGGCTATCGAAGCGGAAATCGCGGAAGATGTGTTGGTTCATGTCGTAAGGAGTATGAACTAATTGATAAGACAACAGATACATCTTTAGGGAAAAACTATATTCTATCTACTAAGGACTTAAACACAATCGATTATATCAATGATTTAAAAGAAATTGATTCTTTAAAAATAGAAGGTCGAATGAAAGAGCCTGCGTATGTTGCTAATGTTGTATCAAAATATCGCATGGCCTTAGATAATAAAATAACCGAAGAAGATAAAAAAAATCTGAACAAAACATTCAATAGAACATTTACTAAAGGATATTTGTTTCACGAAGATCAGAAAGATATTACAAACATTCTAAGACCAAATAATTTTGGCTACGAAATTGGTAGAATTAGCAAATTTGTCAAAGACATGGTTGAAATAACCCTTGCCAAACCGTTAACGCAAAATGATATCATCAGAATTAGTCATGACAATGAAGATGTTAATTTAACGGTTGTAAAACTGTACGATAAAGATGGCAATTTTATCAACAAAGCAAATGATGTCTGCTATATCAAAATCAAAGAAAAGATATCTAAGGGTGATTTAGTATATATAACTAAGGACTATTCATATTACAAAGAGTTAG
>CAZWCK010000058.1:0-8856 GCA_964632625.1 uncultured Oscillospiraceae bacterium | reverse complement strand
TGATTTATATAAGCAATTCTATCACTAAACCTTACAACTTGCCCCTCCAAGGTAATTGGTTTTTTATTTCCTGTATGACATACTATGCCGTTTCTGACCTCAAAGGTTAAGTTCATTCCTCTTCTTTGTAAATTTCCACCTTCAAGAATGTCTACAACACGTAAACTTTGCTCATTGTGGCAAAAACCATTTGGATGTTTTTGGTCAAGCACACTTTCTCCACTATGTCCAAACGGTGTATGTCCCAAGTCATGACCAAGAGCAATTGCCTCTGTTAAATCTTCATTCAGTCCCAGTCCCCTAGATATAGTCCTCGCAATTTGTGAAACCTCCAAAGTATGAGTAAGTCTTGTTCTGAAATGATCACCCTCAGGAGAAAGAAAAACCTGTGTTTTGTGCATAAGTCTCCTAAAAGATTTTGAATGAATAATCCTGTCTCTATCTCTTTGAAACTCTGTTCTTACTTTGCACTTTTCTTCATCTATTGCTCTGCCTTTTGATTCTGCTGATTTGACAGCATATTGTGACAAAGTCTCATATTCTCTTTTTTCAATATCTTCTCTCAAAAACATACTTCACCTACATAAATAATCCTAATACCCAAACTGCTAATCCTCCAAGTAACATGGTAACAGGAAGTGTTACTACCCATGCAATGACTATGTTTCCTGCAATTCCCCACTTTACTGCAGAAGCACGTTTTGCCGTTCCCGCACCCATTATTGATGTAGTAATAACCTGAGTAGTACTAACCGGCGCCCCAAAAAATGACATTGCTTCAATTACAAGAGCTGATGCTGTTTGTGCGGCAAAGCCACTGGCAGGCTGAAGCTTAGTTACTCCACCTCCCATGGTTTTCATAATTTTCCAACCACCTATTGATGTCCCAAGAGCCATCATTGTAGCACAGGAAATTTTTACCCACATAGGCACTCCATTTTCTATACTGATCATGCCACCTGTTGCCAATGCCAATGTCATAATTCCCATTGTTTTCTGTGCATCATTATTACCATGAGAATATGCTATTAATGCAGCAGAAAAAACTTGAAGCTTTAAAAAAGTCTTATTTACTCTACATTGAGAACAGTTACAAAACAAGGCAAAAATACCTTTCATAAATAAAAATCCCACAAAAAAGCCAATTATTGGAGAAGTGAATAACGGAATTATAACCTTGCTCATTACGCCATGCCAAATAATATGTTCAATTGATGTACTGTATACGATTGTAGCCCCTATTAGGCCTCCAATCAAAGCATGAGACGAACTACTGGGAATTGCCTTCCACCATGTAAACAAATTCCACAATATTGCTCCTATCAAAGCTGCCAATATAACATATTGTTCTAGTTCAATATTTACAAGTCCTCTTGAAATAGTCATCGCAACCTTTTCACTCACCAAAGCACCTGTAAAATTCATTATAGCTGCTAATATAATTGCATTTTTGGGTGTCAATGCTCTTGTATACACCGAAGTTGCTATTGCATTTGCGGTATCATGAAACCCATTGATAAATTCAAATAATAAAGAAAAAGCAATTACGCATACAAGAATTGCACTAAGCATACTTCATAACAGCCCCTTCTACCATATTTGCAACATTTTCACAAGCATCTAAACTAGCCTCAAGTTGTTCATAAAGATGCTTCCATTTTATTAACTCTATTGGGTCTTTTTCATTTCTAAAAAGACCTTGTAGGGCTTTTCTGAATAATATGTCACCCTCGTTTTCAAGTCTGTTTACTTCTATTACCTGATCCATAATTATGGCATTTTTTTTCAATTCTGAGAAATGCTTGAAAATCACTTCCAATTCCCTTATACTTTGCATAATCAAATCCGCTATGGTAATAGCTTCGGACTTCATCTGCCTCACATCAAAAACAATAAATCTATTCGCCACCTCTTCTAAGCAATCCACAATATCATCCATGTTCTTTGCAATATTATAAATATCTTCACGATCGAATGGAGTAATAAAAGCCCCATTCAATGCTTTCAAAATTTTATGTGTTTGCATGTCACATTCAGTTTCATAAACCTTCAAATTTGCAACCTTGTCATTTACATCCACGTAATTGTGAACAAGGTCTTGAAAAGCCTCACCTGCCTGTACAATTTTTCCTGCTGATTCAATAAAAAGTTGAAAAAAAATGTCTTCTTTTTTCTTTACTCCTCGCATAACCTACCTCGTATTCTACCGTATATAATGTTAACCATATTAAAATATTATATAACATAAATATTGAAAAGTGTATATAAATTATAAGGTTTATGTTAATTCCATGTTAATTCTATGTTAAATCTTTAATTCCTGCTTCAATTGCTCTGACAATGTCTTGTCAATCTTCTCAAAATCAATAAGAATTTTTCTCTGGATGTCCTCATCAATAAACATTATATCCTGTACTAAACCTGAAATAAATTGCATTTTTTCAACTTTATCCATACTCTCATATGTTTTTTTTGCTTGCTTAAAATACATAACACACCTCCATTATTCCCTTATGGAATTTTGAATAAAACTAATTGGTTGCGACAATTCATCATTGCAAAGAGAAATTCCCGGAACAAGAATATTTCTTGAAAAAACAGATTTTTTTACTTCTTCTTCATAATCATTTGGCAAATTCTTCAGGGTTAACTTTCCAACTTTCATGTACGGAACTATTTCCTCCGGCCAATATAAACAATTATCAAAGATGTTTATATTTAATTCTTTCATTCTCTCAGCAGGAATAATCTGTAATGACAATTCATAACTTGGATATTCTCCCCTAGCAATAGCCTCATACAAATCTCGTATTGCAACATCTTTCTCAAAACCTGCCAGGAACTCAGACTCATGATTAGAAATGTATTTTTTGCCAAGCATTGGCTCCCATTTTGACCTAATATAAAATTTTTCATTTTTGGTATTTGTCCACTCCTGCGTATAGGCGCTGAAATATTCACAGGTTCTGTAACTTTTTATCATTCCCCTCTGAGAATAAAGAAAGAATAATGCGTTATAGGCTTCTGGATTGGAGGAAACAAAGTCAAAGAAGCTATTATTATTATATAAATTTGTCCTTTTGTCATTTGCATAAGCTTTGCATAAATCAGTTATTTTACTTCCTTCATTAATAAAAAATACAGGAAAACTACAGTTCATAAAACAGCATTCTTGATTATTCCAGAAAAATTTCACACAAAAATTTCTCATTGCCTTTCCTGTATCTGCCTCTCCCTCTACCGATAGAAATTTAGAAAACCTTACAAATACTGTTATGACCTCTTCATAGCTTTTTAAAAATTCTGCTGATGTATAATCTTTTAATGACATATATAGTCTGAAATCACCATATGCCCCTGCACATTTCCCAGGTATTTTTCCTTTGTAAATTAGTTCATTACTTAATTTCCTAAGCTTTTCTGCTAATAAAAAATCTGTCATCACATACCACCTCTTAAGTTAGTATATGCGACAGATTAATTTTTGGTTTATACTCCGGTATGCCCAAATCCTCCAGAAGCCCTTTTTGTTTCACCTATTGAATCCGTTACTTTCCACTCCACCTGCTCATATTTTGCGATAATCATTTGTGCAATTCTATCTCCATCTCTTATTAAAAAATCTTCATTTCCCAAATTTATCAGTGCAATCTTTATTTCCCCACGATAATCGCTGTCAATCGTACCTATCCCATTAACAAGAGAGATGCCATTTTTAATTGCAAGTCCACTCCTTGCTCTTATCTGAGCTTCATAGCCTTTTGTTAATTCAATATGCAAACCTGTTGGTACAAGAACTCTTTCCATTGGCTTAAGTATAATATCCGTCTCCAAAGAGACTCTTATATCCATTCCTGCAGAGCCCTCTGTCTCATATGCAGGAATATTGCCATTTTTGCTCATTATTTTTACACTAATACGTTCCATGTCTCATTACCTCTTCATTGCTTATTATATCAAAATTACCTTTCGCCAACGGCGTTAAGGAAATAAGATTTATGATATAATATACTTCTTTATATCTATTTTTTTATTTGTAATAATAGCACAAGAATATTTTTTTATATCATCAATCAGTTTTGAAGCTTCAATAATATCCTTAATTGTAACCTTGTCTATGTTATTAATGATTTCTTCAGGAGTATATGTTTTGTTTAGCAATATTGTATTTTTCCCTATTGAAAACATCCTGCCATTTACATTTTCCAATCCGAAAATATAAGAACTCTTCAATTGTTCTTTTGCTGTCGACAATTCTTCCTCTGTAACAGCATTTCTTCTAAGTTCTTCAAGTTCCTCCTTGATTCCTAAAATGACATCTTTTATCTTATCATGGCTTACCCCTGCATAGATATTGAAATATCCCATGTCACTAAAGGAACTTGTCATTGAATATACAGAATAAGCAAGACCTTTTTCTTCCCTTATATTTTGAAACAGCCTTGAACTCATACTCCCACCCATTATATTATTTAAAAGTGCAAAAGCATAATACCTTTCGTCATCTAGTTTGATTCCTTTTGTTGCAACACATAAATGAGTTTGCTCAATGTCCTTAACCTTTACCTTATATCTTGGTTCATAAGGAGCTTCGTCATAAGTCTTAGTTGCCTTTTTCTCTTTTAAGTTTTTGAGTCTGCCTTCAAATAAATTGCAGATTGAATCTTCATCAAAATTACCTGATACTGAAACAACTATACTGTCTCTTGTATACTCTTCTTCCATATATTTAATTATGGAATTTTGTGTTATCCTTTCCAATGATGTCGGAGTCCCTATAATTGATTTTCCTAGTGGGTTCCCCTTAAATACCAACTCACAAATCATATCATGCACATCATCCTCAGGTGAATCCTGAATCATTTTTATCTCCTCACAAATGACTTTTTTTTCTTTTTTCAATTCGTTCTTGTCAAATTTGGAATTCAAAAACATATCAAGGAGAATGTCAACTGCTTTGTCGGCATTAGAAGATAAAGTTTTCATATAATAACAGGTAGCCTCCTTACCTGTAAAGGCATTTATCTGCCCTCCTATTTTGTCCACATCCTCTGCTATCTGCTTTGCTGTTCTTTTTTCCGTGCCTTTGAACATCATATGTTCAATTAAATGTGAAATGCCTGAAATCTTTTCAACTTCATCACAAGACCCAGCCTTTGTCCATACCCCTATAGATATTGACTGCACATGAGAAATCTTTTCCATTACTACCCTTACACCACAATCCAGTTTTCTTATTTTTATCATAACCCCTTCACTTCCTAACTACCATCAAATAGTTTAATCAATTTATATATTTGAAAGTTTTAATTACTTATTCCATCTTTAATATTACAGAATACATACATAACCTTAGCAGCCTGTGCCCTTGTTGCATTTCCCTGAGGTTGGAAGCTACCATCTGGTTGACCATTGATAATTCCTGCACCTGCTACAGTTATAACATAATCCGTTGCCCAAGGACTTATACTACCTTTATCAATAAACACAGGAATTGTTCCTGATTGCGGCAACACTATTCCTTGAGAATTTGCAAAATTACATAACATTATAGTCATTTGTTCCCTTGTAATATTCGCATTTGGCGCAAACTCTGCTTCAGAAACTCCATTTACTATACCGTTTTGACTTCCCCAGTTTACATAATTATAGAACCATTCACTTTCCGGAACGTCTTTGAAGCCTGCCGGAGCACTTTTAGTAATGTCTAAATCATAAACTGTTTTTGCCAACATTGCAAGGAATTGTGCTCTTGTCACATTAGCTTCAGGTGCAAACATATTGTCTCCTATTCCACTTAATACTCCTCTTGCTGCAAGTGTACCAATATACTTATTTGCCCAGTGTCCATAAGTATCAGAAAAATCAATTGTCATAGGACCTACCTGAACAGGTATGGTAACCTTTTTATCTTTATATTCTACATAAATGTTGCCTTGTTGTGCAATATTATTTCCTGCAACAAATACACCGTTTTGATCTACTGTACCAATATTTTCATCGCAAGACCACTTAAACAATGAGTTTTGTGATTTGACTGACATAGTTCCAACTTTTACTGTTATATTTATTGCACTCTGCTGATTTTTTTCAAGATATAGTTTTTGAACAGATGGTGTAAATGTAAAATCTTCAACTATTTCTACATCTGTGTAGCCTGATAAGCCATTGGAGGTTGCATTTACTTTTACCTTACCTGCCTTTTCTCCAGCTATAAATATGCTTGCGCCGGATATAATTCCATCATTAGTACCCACACTGTATGTTACTGGTGCTGGCAAACTTACTTTTTCATATAAGCTATTTGTTGCATAAGTCTGAAGTGGCACTTGTGCTCCCGGCATCGCCAATGTCAATGCTGGATAAACATGAAGATTTTGTGCGGTAGAATCTGCCGAATTCTTGTATGCAAATAGTATTACATTTGAGACCTTTCTTTGATTAAGTTGGGAAGGAGTTGATTTCAGTGTTGCTGTATTCTCTTGACCCGGAAGTCTAACATAAAAGACACTGCTTCCACCACCATCCATATTAAATGCATTTATACAGCCTTTTTCTTTCATGTGCTTTGCCACATCAATAAGGCTTAACCCCATTGAATTGTTTGCCTGTCTTCCGTCAACCTCATAAATCACTACGGAACCATCTGCTTTAATTCCAAATGCAGTTCTTGGATCCCCTTTTTTCCCAGTTGTTACAACATTGCCATTTTCCAATAAGGAATAGTATATTCCCACTGCTTCCTTAGCAATTGCAAGGTTTGAACCTGCGGTATCCTCAACAGATACTTCCATATCAGAACCAACTACCAATTGAGATAAAATCCCTGCACTTGCAGAATCTGAGACCGTTGATAATACTAGTTGATTATCACCAATTGGTGTGTTTGAGGTATTCAGGTTTATTGAAACTATTTTTCCTTTAACTGTACCGTTAACTTTTAATTGAGATCCTGTATTCACATCACACTCAATTACAACCTCAACGCAGTTTCCACTGGTCCTTGTAGATGAAGCATAATGTCTGTTAAACAAATGTAAGCTCTTTGAAGCTCCAAAAGGAACATTGAAATAGCCTATCCTGTTTGTGATTTCCTGTTGAACCATCACTGTCTCTGGATTTACAGTATTAGTAGTAACAGGAGCAGTAATTGAAGCATCGGAAGTCACATTCTCAGAAGTTGCCTCAGGAATAGTTACTTGTTGTTGCATTTCATACTGCACCATTCCCTTAAATTTATAGTTCAACCCTGCGTAAGCCATAAAAGCATTGCTATCATTATCAAAAGCAATTACTCTATCTTGGGCATAGCCTGAGGTTACTATGTTACCACTATGTATAACCGGATTCTTTGGTATTCCGCTTGCTGTATCATAAATATCTCCATTAATTGCGGCAACTACCTTGTAGCCTTCATTTTCGGCAAATTTAATCATATCGCCCACTGTATAGCAAGCTGTTGCTTCTCCACTATAAACAAGTGGAACTAATTTATCTTTATCCAAATCTGTAGTTACACTATATGAATGTTCCATTCCATATGTAGGATTGTTTCCTATGGTTTCCGTATATACTGTATCTTTAAATATCTCTTGATTTGATTCATAATATACTGTACCAAATCCATCATAATATGCAAATCCTGTAAAAGTTGACATTGCCAACGCAAATATCAACAAAAATGCAATAGCTCTTAATTCCGTCCATTTCTTCATTGTCCTTAGTTTCCCCTTTCATATTTAAGTCAATTGTTCATAATGTTTAATCTTTTCCATACATTACATTCTAATGCCCATTGATTATTAGTTCAAGTTAAGTTTATATTAATATTACTTCCTATTTTTACCTTTAAAAAAATCTATTATTTCATTTTTATATAAATAAACACTTATTCCAATGACAATCAATACTAAGCATACATTACCTGTCACCTTTCCAAAATAATATGTTATCGCTTCCGTAATTCCAAGTACAACTAACAGTAAAACAATTACTATTGGAAATTGTATCCTTCCGACTCTCCTTGCTTCATCTTCACTCATTTCCATTCTGTTTACCTCTTCCTGGTAAACATGTGTTTTGTTTTTCCAATTATTAGTGTCTTTTGTCTTTATATTACTCATTCTTTGCATGTCCTCCATTTTCTGTTCTTTTCTTAATAGAGCTTTTTATCCTTTTCTCACTACCGCCGATATTCTATCATATAATATAAAAATATTCCATATAAACCACGACAGATTTATTAATTTTCTAAAAGTCTAAAAGTGATGAAATAAAAATACATATTGGACTTATGTAACAAAATTTTGTATGTTTTCATATAATGTAAAGATAAAATATCCTTAAGGAGGGAAATATATGAGCTGCTTCGGTGGAAAAAACTCACCTGACCTCTATCATAATTGCTGTAATGCAAACTCACTTTGTGAATTCAATGGATGCATCGATGATTTAGTATTAGAACCTATATATATACAAAAAGTATTTGATGCTATTCTTTTTAATCTTCAAGGTATGAAAACCGTTCAAAATCAAGTGTTTTGTCCAGATATACCTTCTGAACACAGAGTCAAAAGAGTTATAGACATCAGATGTAAGAGGTTCTTTAACCCATCAAACGTGGAAGATGCAAGAAATCTGAAATTGGATTTAGATACCAGTGTTTCAGGTGCAACATTCCTGCAAAAATCAAATGGAAATGACATTAAGGCTGTAGGCCCAGATGGTTCTTTTTCAGAGAAAATACTATATGCTGATACTTCAGATTGTGATGATAAATGCATGGGAACTCCTGTGTTCGGAACACAGACTATTTCTATTACAGGAAATGTCCTAATTTACTTAGACTTGTTACTT
>CAZWCK010000057.1:0-8917 GCA_964632625.1 uncultured Oscillospiraceae bacterium | reverse complement strand
GAGAATAAAGCTGGCTTCCGAACTATCAAAGAGGAGTACGGGAAAAACAATGTATATTCTTGATGAACCTACAACAGGTTTGCATTTTGCAGATGTGGATAAATTATTACTGGTACTTGATAAGCTAGTGGATTCAGGAAATACAGTGGTTGTAATAGAACATAATCTGGATGTAATAAAGAAGGCGGATTACATTATTGATCTTGGTCCAGATGGTGGTAACAGAGGCGGAGAGATAGTTTGTTTGGGCACGCCTGAGCAGATTTCAGAATGTAAAAAATCATATACTGGGGAATTTTTGAAAAAAATACTCTAAATTATGTCAAGACACTTGACTATACCATATTTATTTTGTAAACTAGGTAGGTGAAATGCCAAGTAAGTGGCAAAAGAAAGGTAAGGTAAACCTAAGGAATAAGTGATGAATGAAAAATTAAACTTAACAATGTTAACAGATTTTTATGAGTTAACAATGGCAAATGGTTATTTTCAAACCGGTATCAAAGATGACATTGCATATTTTGATATGTTTTTTAGAGAAATACCGGATGGTGGCGGATTTGCAATAATGGCGGGACTTGAGCAAGTAATTGATTATTTGAAGAACTTAAATTTTTCTGATAGGGATATTGAGTTTCTAAGAAGTAAGAATATTTTTTGTGAGGAATTTCTTGATTATCTTAAAAATTTTAAATTTGTATGCGATGTTTGGGCTATACCGGAGGGAACACCTATTTTTCCGGGAGAACCAATTATCACAGTTAGAGGGCCTGTGGTGCAGTCTCAATTTGTAGAGACAATGATTTTACTTTTGGTAAATCACCAGAGTTTGATTGCAACAAAAGCAAATAGAATTGTAAGAGCGGCAAAGGGCAGGGGCGTAATGGAATTTGGAACTAGAAGAGCTCATGGCGCTTCTGCGGCAATATATGGAGCAAGAGCAGCGTATATTGGTGGTTGTGTTGGAACTGCATGTGCAATTTCAGACAGAGATTACGGTGTTGTAGCTCTTGGTACAATGGCTCATAGCTGGGTTCAGATGTATCCAAATGAATATGAAGCTTTCAAAAAATATGCGGAAATATATCCAGATAATTGTGTGCTATTGGTAGATACATACAATGTACTAAAATCAGGAGTACCTGCTGCAATTAAAGTTTTTCATGAGATGAAGCCAAAGAAAATGGGAATAAGAATTGATAGTGGTGATATCACTTATTTAACTAAGAGGGCAAGAAATATGCTGGATGATGCAGGACTTCAGGATTGCACAATTGTTATTTCAAATGCACTGGATGAATATATTATAAGAGATATTATCAATGAGGGTGCTTGTGTAAATTCCTTTGGAGTAGGTGAACGATTAATAACTTCTAAATCAGAACCTGTATTCGGAGGTGTATATAAGCTATGTGCATTAGAAAAACATGGAGAGATGAGCCCTAAAATTAAAATCAGTGAAAATGTTGAAAAGATCACAAATCCTGGTTTTAAAACGGTGTATAGAATTTATGATAAAGAAACTGATAAGGCTATTGCAGATGTAATTACTTTGGACGAAGAGAAAATTCCTGAAGGTGAAAATTATGAAATTTTCGATCCTAAAGCAATATGGAAGAGGCAGACTATATCAAATTTTTATGCAAGGAATTTAAGAGTTCAAATATTTGATAAGGGTAAATGTGTTTATGAAAGCCCAAGTATTGATGAAATAAAAGAATATTGTAGAGAGCAAGTAGCAGCTCTTTGGGATGAAATGCTCAGATTTGAAAATCCGCAGACTTATTATGTGGATCTTTCCAAAAAACTTTGGGAATTAAAGCATGATATGATTGAGGAACTGAGAAATAAGGTTCAATATTAGAAAATTTAAAAAATAGCATCAAATTTAAATGTCCCTGTAGAATTAACACTACTACAAGTGTTTAATCTTCAGGGCTATTTTTTAGATAAATTGCAATATTTATTTCATTTTAAGAAAAACAAAAAGAAAAGGCAAATACTAATGAAATTTTATTTCATTAGGTGTATAATGATGTTGTAAAAGTTCTATTTCCTGTGGGAAAAATATTGTAATAGAATAAATGGGAGGTTTACAATGGCTTTAGTTACTTCAAGGGAAATGTTTGAAAAAGCATTAAAAAAAGACTATGCGGTAGGTGCTTTTAATGTTAACAACATGGAAATTATTCAGGGTATCGTGGATGCTGTTAAAGAAGAAAATGCACCATTAATCTTGCAGGTATCAGCAGGAGCAAGAAAATATGCAAGACCTGCTTACTTGGTTAAGCTTGTGGAAGCAGCAATTATAGATACAGAGATTGATATATGCCTTCATCTGGATCATGGTGAGGACTTTGAAATTTGTAAGAAGTGTGTTGATGATGGTTTCACATCAGTAATGGTTGATGGTTCAAAGCATGAATTCAAAGAGAATATAAGAATAACAAAGGAAGTTGTAGATTATGCACATGCACATGGTGTTGTTGTGGAAGCTGAGTTGGGCAAGCTTGCTGGTATAGAAGACAACGTGAATGTGGACGTAAGGTCAGCTACGTTTACAGATCCTGACGAAGCTGCCGAATTTGTTGAAAAGACCGGGGTTGATTCACTTGCTATAGCTATTGGTACAAGTCATGGAGCATATAAATTTAAGGGCGAACCATATCTTGATTTTGAAAGGCTGAAGAAGATACATAGTTTACTTCCAAATACACCATTGGTACTTCATGGAGCATCAACAGTATTGCCGGAGTTTGTTGCAAAGTGCAATGAATATGGCGGTAACATTCCAGGAGCAAAGGGTGTTCCGGAAGAAATGATTAGAGAGGCGTCAAAGTATGGAATTTGTAAAGTAAATATTGATACTGATCTTAGGCTTGCAATGACAGCAGAAATCAGAAAATACTTAATTGATCATCCTGCAGATTTTGATCCTAGAAAATATTTATCTCCAGCAAGAGATGCAATACAGTCTATGGTTAGGCACAAAATTAAAAATGTATTAAATGCTTCAAATAAAAGGTAATCGCTTAGTATAGCCTTATGGAAATATTGTGAAATATTTAAATAAAACGCTAAAACAGGGGGGGAAAATGAATTTACCCCCCCTGTTTTTTTCACAAAGTTTTGTATTATAATTATTAATCCATGTCCAAAGACGAATCTTCGCTATCGTTTTGTGCAAATCCATTCAAAATTTCAGGATTTGAAAGCATTTTCAACATTGGGGATAAGGTTTTAGTTAAATTTTGAATGTTTCCAAATTGGGAAAATGTATTAATCACTGAAGATACAGAGTCAAGTTTATCGTAAATATGACCCTCCGGAACAATTTCCTTAAGGGAATCCACAGATTGTTTTATTTTGTGTACAGTATTTTTTGAAGTGAGAGGTTCCATGGATAATTGATTAATTTTATTAATTTTTTCCAAGACACCTACAGCATCATTCAATTTATCTATCATTAATTCCATTTGAAAAGTATCAAAGTAAGGTGGAACTATTTGGCTAAATTGCTTGATAGAAGCGGTAGAATTATGAGAGAAACCCATATGCTTTGTCTGATTCCCTACGAATAAAAGAGTAAGCAAAATTAAAGGGCTAATATGTATGTTTTGCATCAGTACACTCCTTCCTTGTATCTTCAATTTTACCAAAGATTATTTATTATTATATGAAATTATTTTAAGAAAGTGCATATATTGTAATGTGTATCAATATGTTTTTGTATATGGGTACATTCTATAATGCAATAGGAGGCAAAAATGGGGCAAGATAGCAAATTAATGTCAGATTTGGCAGATCAGTTAGGTTTAGGAAATGATGGAAAACATACAGGTAACAGAAGAGACACTACAAATTTAAACAAAGAAGCTGCATATGAAAATGCCAAGAGCAAAGCAGAAAATTTCAAGGATAAGAGTGACGAAGAATTACTAAATGAAATTAATAAGTTAAAGCAAGCAATAAAAAAAGACAGGAAGGCCTATGAACAGCAAATGACAGCAATAAAAGCTATGCGAGGCATTATGACTGGCGAACAAAGAAAAAGATTGGATAAGATAATTGAATTGATGGAATCGTAATCAAAATTCCCACCTCTATGTTAAAAAATAACTGAGAGGTGGGAATTCTTGAAATTAGGTAGAAAACCTAACGGAAAAACCAATTATAATCCCGGTTTACAAATATATTCAATTACTTCATCTTTAGTAGAATTTGAAGGTATTATAAAGTTTCCAGATTTAATTTTGGTGGCTACGCTTTTTTCATTTACCAATTGGACAAACTCATCAGCAGAAGAAAAGATTCCGGTAAGTACAAATTTCTCTCCGATTTGTTCAATTGTTTCACCATAATTGATATATACAGCGTACATTTCAACTGCACCATTTGATGAAGTGCCTGTCTCCTGATTTCCGTTTATAGCGGCATTGGAAGCTATTCCTGAATTTTCACCATTTTCACCTTTATTTGAGGCTGTTAACTCGTCAGGCTTAGGCGTGATTAAGGCTACATCCTCTTCGGAGTTCAAGAGTAATTGTTTCGCCATGTGTTCTGGATATGCCATGATGGCATCTATTCTAGTAACTATTACAAGGCTTGCAATTGCCAAAATAATGAGAGCGACAAGTATGTCGTTTTTGTCATAAAATATATCTTTTAATTTATTCATCACATAGAAACCCTTTCAAATGCATTTTGTCTATTAATAATTTATCACAAAGCGGCTGAAATCACAATTAAAATAGTGTGAAAAAATCATGAATTTTTATTAATTTTTCTTTACATCTATATATTTTGTAATAAAGATGTTGTATAATAATCAAATGATAAAATTTACAATAACAAAAAATGAAGAAGAACAGAGGCTTGACAGATTCCTGAAGAAATATTACAAGGGGGCACCTCTTAGTTATATTTACAAACTCATTCGTAAGGATGTAAAGGTAAATGGAAAGAGAGCTACAATAGAAACCTTTTTGAAAGAAGGAGACCAGGTTACAGTATATATTACAAAGGAAGAAGAAGAACAGTTTATTAAACCAAAGATACTTGCAAGGGCTCATAAGCAATTTAAAATAGCTTATGAGGACAGCAACATTATTATAGTTGAAAAACCCTTTGGGTTGCTTACTCATGGAGATGCTAAGGAGAAGAAAAACACTTTAGCAAATCAGGTTTGTGGTTATTTAACAGAAACGGGACAGTATGTACAAGGAAGAGAAAAGACCTTTGTGCCTTCCCCTGTAAACAGACTTGATAGAAATACTACAGGTCTTGTTGTCTTTGGGAAAAATAACGCGGCTCTTAAAAGCCTTAATCACATGATTAGGGAAAAGGGGTATGTAAATAAATACTACCTGACAATAGTAAGTGGGCATATGAAGGAGCAACTAGTCTTAAAAGATAAAATGGAAAAGGATGAAAAAACAAATAAGGTAAGTGTGAAAACATTAAACGAGGAGGGCGGCAAGGTAATGGAAACCATTGCAAGGCCACTTCAGTTTAAGAATGGATTTACACTTGTTGAGGTAGAACTTGTTACAGGGAGAACCCATCAAATAAGGGCTCATCTTGCAAAGGCAGGATATCCTGTCATTGGTGATTCTAAATATGGTAAACCAATGATTAACAAGATGATTTTTGAAAAATATAATTTAAGTACTCAGTTTTTGCATGCTTATAGATTATATTTTGAGAATGGAGTTGAACCACTTGAATATTTAAAGGGCAAAGAGGTTATAGCAGGTCTTACATCTGAGCTTGATGGTATAAAAAGTAAGATTTTTGATTAAATTATATATGGGTGTAATATCGCAATAGTGAATGCATTTCGCCTGATATAAAGATGGAGGTAAAAAATGAAAGGCTGGATAAGAGATATTTTAATTGCATGTTTAATCGCATTTATTGTAATACAGTTTATAAAACCAACAATTGTAAAGGAGAGTTCCATGGAACCTACCCTTTATGCAAATAATTACATATTTTTAAGTAAGCAGGCATACACATTGTTTGGTCAACCGGAAAGAGGAGATATTATCGTGTTTCACACAAGTCTTACTACTGCTGATGGACATGAGAAGTTGCTTATTAAGAGAATAATAGGGCTTCCGGGAGACGAAATTTCAATACTTGACGGCAAAGTTTATTTAAACGGAGAAGAACAGGTGGAATCTTACATAAATGAACCGGAAACTATAGGTTATGTTGAAAACCTGGTTGTGCCAGAGGGACAGTTGTTTGTAATGGGGGATAACAGGAGAGTTAGCATAGACAGCAGGTATGAAGAAGTAGGTTGTGTTCCAATTGAAGGAGTTGTTGGAAAAGCATTGATTAGATTATATCCTTTCAATAAAATCTGTATATTTTAGATAAAAGCCATAATTAAATACATAACTTGAAGTAATTCTGTTTTGCTTCAAAAAATAATTTTCACGGAGGCACCAATGATAAGGAGCTGTTTAAAAGTAGGAGTTACAGTTTTCTTAGCAATAGCGGCAGCACTTATTTTTACCAGTATATTTGAACCAGTTAAGGTGTTAGGAAATTCAATGGCACCCTGTATTAATGAGGAAGAATTTCTTTTAGTTAATAAAATATGCTATATTGATGATAAACCTAAAAGAGGAGAAATAGTGGTTTTTAATACCCAGGTATTTTCATGGGATTATTCAAGGGAGCAAGAATCCACATTTTTAATAAAGAGGGTTGTTGGAATTGAAGGAGATATTATTAGAGTTACTAATGGAGAGTTTTTTCGTAATGATAGGAAAATAGCAAGAGATTGTAGAGATGAACAAGGAAATTTACAGCAACTTGAGGAAATAAGGATAAGAGAAAATTGTGTATTTGTGCTTGGGGACAATGTGAAAAACAGCAGAGACAGCAGAGATATTACAATTGGACAGGTAGAAATCGGAGACATAATAGGCAGGGCAGAATATAGAATTTTGCCATTGGAGGGATAGTGTAAAGTATCTATGAAAAAAACGTGAGCAAATAAAAAGGCTCACAAATGAACCTTTAAAAGTAAATATTACCTTAAAACAGAAGACTCGCCACCCTTGACTGCATGACAAAAAATGCTGTGGCATAGTCACCGACGGCGAAAGAACTCAAGAACAGATGAACTTTCCGCCTCTGACACAGCATTGTATCATTTTTAGTCATTACGTCAAGGGCACGTCCCTAAGGGATGGCTGGGATATTACCTCTGGCTCATGAATCTTAGAACAAATGAACTAAGAGACATTTGCTTGTTGCATTTCCAGAATTTTTAATTGTCCTTGCTGAATCAGCATCTGCCACTTGGCAGGCATATTTTCAGCATACTCAAACTCAGGAATCGTATTCAAGGGTTTCCAGTAGTTGTAGGCGTGTGGGCGTAGAAAGTTGTAGTATGCAACCCAAAGCGAAACCCCATAAAGAGCACCATCGCTACTGTTGTAGCCATTAGTAACGCGATATGAAGATTTGAAAGTTCGGTTAAGACGTTCTACAACCTGCTTTACCCAACGGAATTCAGTGGATACTGGATCTTCATTGGTTAAGCCAATTACTTGAGTGACGTCAAAATCCCAATTTTTCTGTTGCTTGCAGTGTTGGGCAGCAAGAGGATAAGCGCTGTAACCATCAGCTACAAATCTGAGAGCCTTGCTAGGAAAGTCCTTAAATTTCTCGAAAGCCATACGCATAGCAAGAATGCAAGGACCTGTAGAGCGTGTATCAGAAACTTGATAACCAAGAATACTCTTCTTGCAAGCATCCATGATAATCCAGACGTAGTGCTTGATGCCAAGTTTCTTGATATAGGTTTCATCAGCAGAAATGATATTAGAAGGTTTGTAGTCGAAAGTGTCAACAAAAGGTTTAATAACGGCAGCAGCGGACATTGCGTAGTTAGCCACTGTAGTATGAGAGATATCAATGCCATGAATGTCTTTAAGAGCATGTGACGTTTGTCTGGTAGATAACTTCAAATTAACATGATAAGTAAGAACTAACCCAAGAATATGAGGGCTAAATTTCTTAAAGGAAAAGGAAGTGGCATTTTTCGGAAGAGAATGTAAGTCCATAGCAAAAAAATCCACAGTAAATTCACGATAAATGTAGTGAAGTTTGTAGAGATATTTTTGCTCTTTAGGAAAGTCTTTAGGGAGTTTTCGAACATTTGATTTGAAGTAGGAACAATTGGAATTTACGCATTTGTGAACTACAAAATTCTTTCTTGTTTTACTGGCAACTAACATGTGAGCACAGTATGGGCACCGAAGAGAAAGCGGAGTAGTTACTTGCTGACCTGTGATAAAGGTTTGCTTGCAGACTTTGCATTGATACTGTCCGTTACCGCCATTGTTATCGTATAGATATGAATGAGGAGCACCACAACGAGGGCAAACGGTATCTTCAGGGACTAAGCGAGGCTTACTTTTGTGAGGAGACACTGGTTTTAAAGGTTTCTTGTACTTCCAAAGATAGTATTGAAGCAAAAACTGATAATCCTGTTTTTCAAAAGGAATGATGGTAGGAAGTCTATCTACCTTGAATTTCTGGTATTTTGGTGAATGAGAATCATCAAAAACCCACTGCTTGACAGGAATATATTTGCAAATAAAAGAGAGCAAGAAAGCAATTTGATTACGTTGCTCTTGAATGATGTTTAATAAATAGAGTATAATGTTCATAACAATGACAATCCTTTCTAGGAAATTTGGTTGTGACGACTACATTATACTAGAAAATGGGGGGTCATTGTTTTTTTTATTTAAAAAGCGTTGAAATCCTTGATAAATAAAGGTTTTAATAAATAAAAATGGTGTAAAACTTTACACTAACGCAATGAGAGAGGAGAAAAGAAAATGAAAAAACGACTTTTAAGCGGCCTGCTGTGTCTGGTGATGGCGGTGAC
>CAZWCK010000056.1:0-8960 GCA_964632625.1 uncultured Oscillospiraceae bacterium | reverse complement strand
TATAATTTTGTTAATTAATTTATCGCCCTCACTTACCCCATCTTCCTTATTTTTTTCTTTAAGGTAATTATGAATCTCATTTACAACAAAATCATTTACATTATCCAATTCCTGAATTTTAGCCTGTACCTCCAATTTTTTCATTCTTTCCCCCATTATTTTTAATGTATCTATGATAATATAAGTTATTGTTACTCAAGCAATACTCTATATAGACAAAATGTCCACCAATTCCATAATTGAGCCATCATGTTCTCTGGTCATTTGAAGTGCATCCTCCAAATCGTAAGCAACAATCTCAATACCGCTGATTCCTATAGCTTTGCTATTACTGTCTTCCATTAGTAGCTCGACTGCCTTATTTCCCATCCTACTTGCCAGCATTCGATCTCTTGCTGTTGGAGAGCCTCCTCTTTGAGTATAACTCAAAACTACTATTTTGGTATCCATCCCCGTTCTTTCTTCTATAATTCTTGCCAAATCCTCAGAAGAAATATCAACACCTTCAGCTTTTACAATAATACTATGCAGTTTTCCCCTATTTCTTCCCTGAATCATTTTCTTACAAATTTTGTTTATATCAGATGCAACCTCTGGAATTAAAATACTTTCTGCTCCTCCTGTTAGTCCTGCATAAAGAGCAATATCGCCACAGTCTCTTCCCATTACTTCTATAACCGTAGTTCTTTCATGGGAAGATGAGGTATCCCTTATTCTTGATATGGCCTCCAAAACAGTATTTATTGAAGTATCAAAGCCTATGGTAAAATCTGTATACCCGAGATCATTGTCAATAGTTCCAGGAAGCCCCATTACAGGTATTCCTTTTTGGGACAACTCCAATCCGCCATTCAAGGAACCATCTCCACCAATTATCACAAGCCCTTCTATACCAAAGTTTTCAAGCATGTCTATGGCTCTTTTCTGCCCTTCTTCACTTCTAAATTTCTCACTTCTGGCAGTTCTAAGCACAGTTCCCCCTCTTTGAAGAATATCTGCAACTGAGTCAACACGCATTTCCTCAATATCCCCATCCATCAATCCTTCAAATCCTCTCCTTATTCCATAAACCTTCATGTCATGATATATTGCAGACCTTACCACTGCACGTATAGCCGCATTCATTCCAGGAGAATCTCCCCCACTAGTCAGCACTCCAATAGTTTTCATAATTTTCCCTCTCTTCTATATTTCAATCTTAATATTTTGGTCTCCTAACAATTGAGCTAAAACTTTTACAAATTCTTCTTTTGGATTGACCCACAAGGATTTATCTGCTTTTATTACTTTGCCTGAAGCCCTAAGATATAATATAACCGGCACATTTCCACTATTTTCCTTTATTATTTTCTTTACTTGTTCCAAAGTCTTATCCTCAGATAAATGAGCTTCGATATTAATTTTAACCAATCCGCCATTAGATTCTGTTATTTCTCTTGACAAGCTTTCATCTGTCTTCTTCAAATCTGTAATTGTATTTGCTAATAGCTTTGGTGCTTCATCCTCTTTAAAATTTAAAGTTCCTTTTACTACGATTATAGCATCTTCATCTATCAATTGCATATATTTTTCGTATACATTAGGGAAAACAACTACTTCTATTTCTCCATATAAATCTTCAATATTTATAAATGCCATCATTTTGTTACTTTTGGTCACTAAAGTTTTCTTTGAGGTAACTATACCTGCCATTATGGCCTTCATTCCATCTGAAATTTTTTCATTTTCATCTGCATGAACCAGATCTTCTGATGTAATACTTGTAATTGATTTAATTTTCTCTGCATAATCGTTCAATGGATGTCCTGTAATATATACTCCAAGCATTTCCTTTTCCATTGCAACCAAAACATCAGAATCAAAATTTGTCACATCGGGCAGTTTCCCTGATATTTCTTGCATATCTGAAGACCCCATATTTGTTTCAAACAAAGATAATTGTCCCTCAATATTCTTTTTTGCATTGTTCTGAGCTGATTCAATTAGGCCCTCAAATACGGCCAGATATTGAGCCCTGTTTACATTCAAGCAATCAAAAGCGCCTGCCTTAATTAAACTTTCCACCGCCTTTTTATTTATTTCATGAATGTCAACGTTATTAATAAATTGAAATATGTCTTTTGGTATGCCTTTTTCTTTTCGCATCCTTTCAATTTCAACTATAACACCTTCTCCTACATTTTTAACTCCAAGAAGTCCAAATCGTATTTTGCCGTCACGCACAGTAAATTTCTTGTTGCTTTCTATGACGCTTGGCGGCAGTACCTCTATGCCCATTTCAATACAGTTTCTTATGTATTTTGCAATTTGCAGCGAATCACCTATTACGCTTGTCATCAAGGCTGCCATAAATTCTGTTGGATAATAGGCTTTCAAATACCCTGTCTCATATGCAACTACTGCGTATGCTGCCGCATGAGATTTATTGAAGGCATATTCAGCAAAAGTTACCATCTGATTGAAAATCTCTTCTGCTGCCTCTTCTGAAACACCGTTTCTAAGACAACCCATTATCTCAATACTTCCATCTTCCCTATCCTTACCATATATAAAATTAGCCTTTTCCTCAAGCATTACGTCCATTTTTTTCTTGCTCATAGCACGTCTTACAAGATCAGACCTACCATAAGTATAACCTGCCAGATCGCGAACAATCTGCATTACCTGCTCTTGATAAACAAGGCAGCCATATGTAACCGAAAGAATATGCTCAAGGCTCTTATCTATGTATCTGATGCTTGATGGATTTTTCTTATTTTCAATATAAACAGGAATTGAACCCATTGGACCAGGTCTGTACAAGGATATTCCTGCAACTATATCCTCAAAACAGTCTGGTTTCAGGTTCTTCATAAACTGGGTCATTCCACCACTTTCAAGTTGGAACACACCTTGAGTATTTCCATTCGCAATCATTTCATAAACCTTAGCATCATCATAGTTCATTTTGGAAAAATCTATTGTAACTCCATGGTTTTGTTTTATTAATTCTAGTGCATCTCTTATAACAGTCAATGTTCTAAGCCCTAGAAAGTCCATTTTCAATAGTCCTAGTTCCTCAATGGTTGTCATTGTAAACTGAGTAGAAATTCCTTTATCCGCCAAATATAGTGGAACATACTCATTAATACTTTTTTTAGATATCACAACACCTGCCGCATGAGTTGAGGCATGTCTTGATAATCCTTCCAAGGCTCTTGCAGTATCTATAACCGTTGCAACAGTATCATTGCTTTCATAAGAAGCTTTTAATTCTGGATTCATGGAAAGAGCTTTGTCTATTGTCATTTTCAATTCAAAAGGTATAGCCTTTGCAATAGAGTCAGTTTCCGCATAACTCACATTTAAGGCTCTTCCTACATCCCTTACTGCCGCTTTTGCCTTCATGGTACCAAAGGTAATAATCTGAGCCACCCTATCTTCACCATATTTCTCAATAACATAATTAATAACTTCTTGTCTTCTTTCATAACAAAAATCTATGTCAATATCCGGCATGCTTACTCTTTCAGGATTTAAAAATCTTTCGAAGATAAGTCCGTATTTAATTGGATCTATATCTGTAATTTTCAATGCATATGCAACAATACTTCCTGCTGCAGAGCCTCTACCTGGTCCTACCATTATATTGTTTTCTTTGGCATAGTTAATAAAGTCCCATACTATAAGAAAATATTCAACATATCCCATTTTCTCTATAGTGGAAATCTCATACTCAAATCTTTTTTGTAATTCTTCATCAATTTTCCCATATCTGTCAACTAAGCCCTCTTCGCATAATTTACGCAGGTATTGATAATTTTCCAGCCCATCTGGCGCTACAAATTCAGGTAAATGCAAATTTCCAAATTCAAATTCCATATTGCACTGATTTGCAATAATATGCGTGTTTTGAATGGCTTCAGGAATATCTGCAAAAAGCATCTCCATTTCTCTTTCAGACTTCAGATAAAACTGGTCATTCGGAAATCTCATTCTTTTTTCATCATCAATATTTGAAGCTGTTTGTATACACAGGAGAACATCATGAGCTGCCGCATCCTCTTGCCTTACATAATGCACATCGTTAGTGGCCACAAATGGAATGCCTGTTTCCTGTCTAAGTTTTTTCATCAATGGCAGAATTTTGTATTCTTCTTCTAATCCTTGATCCTGAAGTTCTAAATAAAAATTTCCCTCTCCAAAAATATCAAGCATTTCCAATGCTTCTTTTTTCGCGCCCTCATAATCCTGATTTAATAGCCTATGCTGTACTTCTCCTGCAAGGCAAGCTGATAGTGCTATAATTCCGCCATTGTATTTTCTCAGTACATCTTTGTCAATTCTGGGTTTATAATAAAATCCTTTGGTAAAACCTTCTGAAACAATTTTGATTAAATTTCTATATCCTTCATTATCTTTTGCTAGCAATACCAAGTGTCCATTTCTCTTGTCCTTCTCACTATCTTTATCTAGCATTGTTCTTGTAGCAGTATATACTTCGCAACCGATAATAGGCTTTATTCCCTGCTTCTTTGCTTCCTTATAAAAATCAATAACACCGAACATAACTCCATGATCAGTAATTGCAACCGAATCCATCCCAAGTTCCTTTGCACGAGAAACAAGCTCCTTGATTCTGGACATTCCATCAAGCAAGCTGAACTCAGTATGAACATGTAAATGAGTAAAAGCCATATTAAATCCTCTTTTAGAAAATTATAACACAATAATTCCTTATATTTTATCACAATTATTCTCCAAATTCAAAAGTTATTAACAAAGTTGTAATACAAGTTTAAATATTATTTTTTTCCATTATTCTTTGTTTATCTAAAAAACGCCCGCTTTTTCTAGCAGACGTTCTTCATCAATTTTAATATTAAATTCCCATTTCCTTTTTTACTTTTGCAAAACATTCAACTGCAAAATCCAAATCTTCTTTCGTATGAGCAGCGGAAATTTGTGTTCTAATACGCGCTTTTCCCTGAGGTACTACCGGATAGCAGAAGCCTATTACATAAACTCCTAAATCCAACATTCTCTTTGCAAATTCGGTTGCTATTTTTGCATCATATAGCATTATAGCCACAATTGGATGGTTACTTTCAATAATATCAAAACCAACATCTTTTATTTTTTCTCTGAAATATGTCGCATTTTCATGCACCTTATCTCTATATTCCGTTGATCTTTCAAGGATTTCAATAGTTTTAATTGCTCCTGCTGTAATTGCCGGTGCCAAAGTATTTGAAAATAGATAAGGTCTGCTCTTTTGTCTCAAAAGATTTACAATTTCCTGTCTTGCACTAGTATAACCACCACTTGCACCTCCTAGTGCTTTTCCCAAGGTTCCTGTAATAATATCTACCCTGCCCATTACTCCACAGGCTTCAGGGGTTCCTTTACCATGTTCTCCCATAAAGCCTACAGCATGGCTATCATCAACCATTACAAGTGCATTATATTTGTCTGCCAAATCACAGATAGATTTAAGATCTGCAACTATTCCATCCATTGAAAAAACACCATCTGTAGCAATTAATCTTATTCTAGTATTTTGAGATTCCTTTAGGCAATTCTCCAGTTCTCCCATGTTATTATTGGAGTATTTCATGCGTTTAGCCTTACATAGTCTTACTCCATCAATAATACTTGCATGATTAAGTGAATCACTTATTACCACGTCTTCTTCCGTAAGAAGAGTTTCGAAAAGACCACCATTTGCATCAAAACAAGAGGAATATAATATAGTATCGTCCATTCCTAAAAATGCTGATATTTTTGCTTCCAATTCTTTATGAATATCCTGAGTTCCGCAAATGAATCTAACTGAGGACATTCCATATCCATGGTCATCGTAGCTTGCTTTTGCTGCTTCTATAATTTCCTTATTATCAGCCAGCCCTAAATAGTTATTTGCACACATGTTTATGACATTCTTTACTTTTGTTGTGTCTATTCTGCTTCTTTGTGGAGTTGTTATAATTCGTTCTTCTTTATATGTTCCATCGTTTTTTGAAGCTTCCACTATGTCTTGAAAATATTTCAAACACTCTTTCATTGTGTTTCCCTCCTATTATTTAACAATTTACTAATTCTTTTACCTGTCTTTGTTCGCAGTTGTCCAGTCAAGAACAACCTTTCCTGACATTCCTGTATTCATTATGTCAAATCCCTTTTGGAAATCTCTGAAATCAAATTTGTGTGTAATAATCTTATCAATATTAAGACCACTATTTAGCATAGCCATCATTTTATACCATGTTTCAAATATTTCTCTACCATATATACCCTTTATTTCTAGACAGTTCCAAACAATCTTGTTCCAAGGAACAACTGTGTTTTCTCCTTGAATTCCAAGTACTGCAATCCTTCCTCCGTTATACATGTTGTCAATCATTGAATTAAATGCAGCACTGTTTCCGGACATTTCAAGACCTACATCAAACCCTTCATGAATACCAAGTTCTTTCATCTTATCTTCCAATTTTTCCTTAGATACATTCACGGTCTCTACATTACTAATACTTCTTGCAAGCTCTAATCTGTAATCATTAACATCTGTAATAACAACATTTCTTGCTCCAATGTGACAACATATTGCAGCAGCCATTATTCCTATAGGACCTGCACCTGTAATAAGTACATCCTCACCAACAACATCATATGTCAATGCAGTATGCACTGCGTTTCCAAGAGGATCAAAGGAAGAACAAAGCTCCTCAGAAATTCCTGGCTCACATTTGATTACATTTGTCTGAGGAATAACAAGATATTCTGCAAAACAACCATCTCTATTCACGCCAACACCTACTGTATTCTTGCATAAATGTCTTTTCCCTGCTTTACAGTTTCTACAGTGTCCACATACGATGTGGCCCTCTCCAGAAACTATGTCTCCAATTTTAAAGCCATTAACATTGCTACCCATTTCAACTATTTCTCCAACAAACTCATGCCCTATTGTCATTGGAGTTTTAATAGTCGCCTGTGACCATGAATCCCAATTAAAAATATGAAGATCTGTACCACAAATGGACGTATAATGTATTTTAATTTTTACATCCTCCCTGTCTATTTCTGGTATGTCTACCTCTTTCAAAACTAACCCCTTGCTTGGTATTTCCTTTACCAAAGCATACATTTTCCCTTTTTCCATATTACTTGCTCCCTTCACATATTATTTGTAAATTACACACGTATAATGCCGCTAGTCAAAAAGTATACTCGCTGTGAGGACACTTTTGATGCTTTCTGTCTTTCCGTTACGAACATAATAACATATTTATATTAATTTGCAATAGTTTTATATCTTTTTTCTACCAATCCTTGCGTAAAACACAAAATTATGTTATTGTGTATTTTGTGAGAATACAACAGTTTACAAGGAGTGTACTATGAAAGCTAATTCTTTTTTAATTATAGATAAAGAAGTCCTGCCAGAGGTTTACGAAAAGGTATTATACGCTACAGCCTTATTAGAAAGCGGTGAAGCTGCAAATACGTCTGAGGCCGCAAAACTAGCAGGAATATCAAGAAGTGTTTATTACAAATATAAAGATTCGATTTTTCCATATACAACAAAGGATTCTTCTGGAATTCTGACAGTTCAGGTAATTCTCCTTGACCGACCGGGAGTATTGGTTGGATTACTATCCGTATTTTATGATGCAAACGCAAATATTTTGACTGTCAATCAAAGCATACCAGTTCGTGACAGGGCTTTTGTTTCTATTTCTGCCAGAATTGACAATATTACAGTTGAGTTAGATGAACTCATCCTATCTCTAAAAAGCGTAAAAGGTGTAATCAAAATAGATAGTATTTCTGAATAAAGGAAATCCCCCTTAGTTTTTCCTGTTTTACTGGGAGTTATAATTCTTTACAAATTTAAGCATTTCTTCCTCCGGAATAGGTCTTGAATAATAATAACCTTGAAAATAATCACAATCGAGAGCTTTCAGTTTTGCTACCTGAGCCTCTGTTTCAATCCCCTCCGCTACAATCTTAAGACCCAGAGCTTTGATCATGTTAATCTGATTCTCCATTACAATGTTCGCACTTTCGCTCTTATCCGCAAGCCATATTAAACTTTTATCCAATTTTACATAATTAAAAGGTAGCTCCAACAAAAATGTAATATTTGAATAACCAGTACCAAAATCGTCCAGAGCAAATTCTATACCTTCTCCATTCAATCCATGCATATTTTCTTCTATCAATTCTCTCATATTGGTTGCAGCAGTTTCTGTTATCTCAAATATGATTTGCTTTGTTTCGAGGTTATATTTGCTCAAAATTTTCATGATTTCATCTTTAAAGCCATTCTGCATGCACTGTACAACAGATAGATTTACTTGAATACAAAAAAGTCCATATTCTCTGATATCCTTTTGACTAATCATTTTACTAACTTCTTCAAGGACTACTTTTCCAATATTTATTATGGTTCCTCTCTTCTCTGCGATAGGAATGAATTCTTCCGGAGAAATAGATCCCAATATAGGATCTTCTAATCTAAGAAGAGCCTCTACTGATATGACTTTATCCCGTTTTACATCAATAATAGGCTGATAATATACATGAAAACTATTATTCTCAAGTCCTCGCATCAATGCATCTTCAATAGCTATCTCTCTCAATTGGCTTTCTATAAGATTAACATAGTTTATTACTTCAATTTTATTTTTTTCAAGATTCACCGGCAATTTCAAAAATACTAAGATCTCCTCAATGGAATTTACCATCTTCGGACAATCAATTCTGCAAATCTGTACTGAAAATTTTAGTTTCATTTCGTTACATATCCACGGATTTAAAAATTTCTTTTTTATTTTTTTCATGATTAATTCGGGATCAATTTTTTCAATGTTTTTTATTACCAAGGTAAAATCGCCATCAGTACAATCATAAACTTCAATCTTTTTATTAATTTCTTTCAGGAATTGAGCAATATCATATAACAATTTGCTCATATT
>CAZWCK010000055.1:1814-9312 GCA_964632625.1 uncultured Oscillospiraceae bacterium | reverse complement strand
TTTAATAGTCATTGCTTTACTAATAGTTTTATTATCTAACATTTTCTATTCTCCTTTACTTATATTATAGCCAACTGTATATTAATTATTTTAATTTGCAAACTGCTTCTACTGCTTCCACAATTGAATTTTCTTTTATCATTTCGTCAAATTTCTTAATTTCATAATGCATTATTACGTCTTGGTCAACCGGAGCAACTGATTTTCTGATAAACTCATATGCTGCCTTTGTTGCAGGAGCAAGCCCTGAAATACCTTTTTCTCCTCTAAGCCAAATACCCTGTGATGCTGAGAATAACTCTATTCCAAGAACCTTCTGTGCATTATCAAGAACCATTGCTGCTGTTCTTGCTGCTGTAGTTCCCATACTTACATGATCTTCTTGATTTCCTGAAGAAGGAATTGAATCTACACTTGCAGGATGAGCATAAATCTTGTTTTCAGAAACCATTGATGCTGCTGCATATTGAGCAATCATGAAGCCTGAGCAAACTCCGCCATGCTTAGTAAGGAATGGTGCAAGTCCTTCAGAAAGCTGAGGATTTATCAACCTTTCACTTCTTCTCTCCGAAACATCTGCAAGCTCGGAAATAGCAATCTTCAAGAAGTCAAAAGCAAGCGCCATCGGTTGCCCATGGAAGTTGCCACCTGAAATTACTTCATCCTCATCTGGGAAAATCAACGGATTATCTGTAACCGCATTGATTTCTCTTGTAACTGCCTCATAAACATACTGTATTGCATCTCTTGATGCACCGTGAATCTGAGGAACACATCTTAAGGAATATGGATCTTGAACCTTATTAGGGTTAACATCATGAGCATTATCGCTGCCCTCCAGTAATGCGAGCAGGTTATTTGCACAGTCCTTCTGTCCCTGATGTCCTCTCAAGTCGTGTACTTTATGGTCATAAGCCTTTTTGATTCCGTTCAAAGCTTCCGCAGTCATTGCAGCTGCAATATCTGCAACCTTCAGTAAATTCATAGCATCCCAAAGTACATTAGCTCCTATAGCAGTCATTACCTGTGTTCCATTAATTAATGCGAGACCTTCCTTTGCTGCAAGAACTATAGGAGTAAGACCTGCTTTTTTCATTGCCTCAGCACCCGGCATGATTTCTCCCTTGTACTCTGCATCTCCTTCACCTATCAAAGTAAGCACCATATGTGAAAGTGGTGCTAAATCTCCGCTAGCGCCCAATGAACCTTTTTCCGGAATAATAGGGTGAACTCCTCTGTTAAGCATTTCAAGTAAAGTGTTAAGCGTTTGTGGTCTGATACCTGAGTTTCCTCTCGACAATGCATTACATCTTAGGAGCATTACTGCTCTTACAACCTCTGTTGGAAGCGGTTTTCCTAATGCGCAGGTATGACTGATAATAAGATTTCTCTGCAAATCTGCAGTTTGATCGCTTGAGATAAATGTATCGGAAAACTTTCCGAAACCAGTTGTCAACCCATAAATAACAGCTCCCTCTCCTAGCTTCTTGTCTACATAATCTCTTGCCTTTTGTACTGCAACCTTTGCATCACTTGAAATTTCAACTTGTTCCATATTTCTTGCAACACGAATAACCTCATCAACTGTAAGTGATTTTCCATCAATAATAATAGTCATTTTCGTTTCTCCCATCTTTTATTTATAAATATAGGTAATAATGTATAAAAATTCATAGATGCCTTTCTTTTAGGTCTTTTTTTTATTATAACAAATAAAAAAAATAATTCCAGTACTTTTTTGAATATTTATTAAAATAATTGTTTATTTTCTAACACATTCAGAAAATCCTCGATTATTTTATTGCTTTATTATGGTAACGTATTATCTGGAAAAAACGCAAAAATGCTTCCTCTTTTTTCTTGTTTTGCTTTATCACGTTATCGCTTTATCATGCATAAATACTCACAGGATGTCCCTTAAAAACTATCGCATAGCACCTTTAAAAAAATTATAAATGAGAGGATTTCTTTATGTGTATATCCTGCATTTTATTATATATACAGTTGAATTTATGTGAATTTTTGCTAGAATTCTTAATAATTTTTTAATATATATTACGCTTTTAGTTAATAATTACCCTTTATATTATATATAACAAGATTAATATTATCTCATGTAGTATAGAATAATTAGGAGTTTTATCATGACATATAAAGGAACACCTCCGCAAAGAAAAAGAAAACGAGAACGGAGAAGAAAAAAGAGATTTAATCCATTAAAAATTGTTTTAGTTCTTGCCGTAGCCTTTTTAATTTATCATTTTAATATAGATGCCTTCTATCAATTAATATTAAATAATACGGAAGTGGATGCTTCAACGGAAGCTTTTTCTTCTATTGATGACCCTTATAAAGATGTTCCTTTGCACAATTATAACTGGGACAGACTCACACAAACTTCTGATAGAATTGAATATACGGAAGCTAACGGATATGAAGCGGTGCAAGGTGTCGATGTTTCCCGCTACCAAGGGGATATTGATTGGATGAAGGTAAAAGATTCTGGAATGTCCTTTGCGATGCTAAGGTTAGGATACCGTGGGTATGATAGTGGAAAAATTGCCATTGATGAAAAATTTAATCAGAATATACTAAAAGCTACATCTGCCGATTTAAAAGTTGGTGTCTATTTCTTTTCTCAAGCCATTACAGAAGACGAAGCCGTTGAAGAAGCTGAATTTGTTCTACAAAACCTTAGTGGATATGATATTTCTTTTCCTATTGTATTTGATTTAGAGGATATTTCAGCAACAGATCATCGTACTTATAATTTGACAAAAGAAGAACGTACAAAAATCGCAACAGCTTTCTGTGATTGTATAGAATCTGCTGGTTATACGCCTATGATATATGGTAATGCCTCCTGGCTTACAACTTGTTATGACCTTACTAAAATAATAAAGTACAATCTTTGGCTAGCACAATATTCAGATTGCCCAAGCTTTAAATATGATTTTCAAATGTGGCAATATACAAATAAAGGATATGTTAATGGAATCAACCACACTGTAGACATTAATTTATGCTTTGTTCCTTTTTAAGTAATATTTTGTACATACTAAAAACCACCGGCTGCTATCTTTTGATATTAACCGGTGGTTCCCACTTCATTATTTAGTTTAACTATGTCATTATAATTTTGTGATTACGATTTACTATGACACCTTCTCAAAAAAAGTGTATTATTTAAAAATTTCTCTAATTACTGATTCGCGCCAGAATTGATGCAAGCTCCAAATCCGTTGCCCATGCCACAGCCTTGCGCGCCACTACCTTGTCCATTCATAGTCCCATCTTGAAGACCCCGTCCTTGTCCTTTCATGCCACAGCCTTGGCCACCTTTACCTTGACCATTCATTGTACATGCCTGATTTCCTCTTCCTTGACCATCACCTGTGCAATTTTGCTGTGCTTCCTGAATTTTCAAAACAGCTTCATCAGCCTCCTCTTGTGTCATTGTCCCTGCTTTTACCCTTTCTTCAAACGCTGCTTTTTTTAGCTCAAGAACTTCTTTTTTAAATTCATCCAAAGCACCCGCTTCACTTGCAATAGTACCATAAGACTTATTTTGTTCAAAACGTTCAGCAATCACGCTTTCGGTAGTCCTATTAGTAAGGCCTGCCACTGCTTCAGCTGGGGTTTGGTAAGCTGATGCTGCAAAAGCTGTCATAGATGTTGCTCCCAACATTAGTGCAAACACAGATGCAAATATTAATTTTTTGTTCTTCTTCATAACCAATCATCTCCTTTTGATTTTTATTTATAACTTTTGTTATTAGTCTAAGGTTTTCTCTGACTATGGCTATATCTTAAACCAACTTTATGGCAAAAGAATGTTTTTTATTTTATTTTTTTATGGTAAAATATTATTAATTGTCACGAAAAAAACATTTTTATCCTTTATTATATAAATTAAGGAAAGGCGGTGCTTTTATGCCCAATATTTTAATCGTTGATGACAATAAACAAATAGTTTCCATATTGAGCGATTATGCCATAAAAGAAGGTTTTACAGTCTTTAAGGCAACTGATGGTGTAGATGCCCTTTTTCAATTTGAAAATAATTCCTTTGATATTATTTTACTGGATGTAATGATGCCAAAAAAAGATGGCTTTGAAGTTTGCAGAGAAATTCGTCGTACTTCAAACGTACCAATTATTATGATTACAGCTCGAGGAGAAGACTTTGAGAGAATTATGGGTCTTGATATCGGTGCGGATGATTATTTGGTAAAACCTTTTTCTCCTGCAGAGGTTATGGCAAGAATTCGTGCTATTTTGCGCCGCTTGGAAAGAACCTGTGATAATATGGAAAAACAAAAGAAATTTGTCATTGATAATCTAACAATTTGCCTTGATGATTTTACATCTTCAATTAATGGAAATGTTTTACCTTTAACAAAAAAAGAAATTGAATTGTTGTGGGTTATGGCTACTAATAAAGGTAAAGTATTTACACGAGATCATTTACTTGATAGTATATGGGGCTATGATTATTATGGAGATAATAGAACTGTAGATTCCCATATCAAACGTCTGCGCGCAAAGTTAGATAAATATTCTCATCCCAATTGGCAGGTAACAACCATCTGGGGAGTTGGATATAAATTTGAGGTGATTCGCCATGAAACATAATATTACAAAACGATTGGTGGTCTATTTTACCTCTGTCCTTCTATTATTTGCTCTTATTGTATCAATACTCTTTTTTTCTATTTTCTCCCACCAGACAACCGAGATTTATAAAAATGATATGGAAAAACGCGCCATTATTATATCAAATACTCTATCTGAATATTTACAAGATACAGACCCAATAAAAAGATTGGGCAAGGGCAACGGAATGGGTGCTTATATAAAAATGTTAGATGATATTGCTATGAGTGATGTATGGATTGTAGACAAAAATGCCGAAACCATTAGTGTTGGTGGTGGAAAAATGCCTATTAATTACTCGGAGCTTCCCAAAGGTGCTATGCATCTTATCTCACAGGTTTTTGAAGGGGAAATTGCCTACAGTGATTGTATGAGTGGTCTTTTGGGATGTCCTTCAATATCTGTAGGTGCCCCTATATATGGAAAGAATGATGAAATTGTTGCTGCATTGCTTTTGAATTCGCATTTGTCACAAATAGACACCTCATTTAATAGCGGAAGAAACATTTTGCTTATCAGCATTTTAATCGCTTTGATTCTGGGTCTTGTTTTCTCAATTTTATTATCACGAAGATTTACAGAGCCTCTTCAAAAAATGGAAAAAGCAACATTACTTCTTGCTCAAGGAGATTATAAGGTGCAAACTCAGGTAAATCAGCTAGATGAAATTGGTTCTCTTGCCAAACACATTGATCTCCTGGCAGAACGTTTAGGCTTTGCCGAGAAAGAAAGTGAAAAATTAGAACAGATGCGTAAGGATTATATTTCAAATATTTCTCACGAGCTTAGAACTCCGGTAACAGTAATCCGAGGTTCCTTAGAGACTTTGTGCGATAAAATTGTTACAGAACCCGAAAAAATCTCTGCTTATTATAAAGAAATGCTTGCAGAAAGTGTACATTTAGAACGTATGGTTAATGATTTGCTAGAGCTTTCCCGCTTACAAAATCCCGATTATACTATTGAAAAAACACCTCTTAATTTAATTGAGGTTTTGTCTGATGCTGTCCGTTCAGCAAGACATGTGGCACTAAAAAAAGAAATCGCCCTGCTTTTTAATGAAAAAAACAGTCAATTCCTTATTGATGGCGACTATGGTCGTCTTCGCCAAATGTTTTTAATTATACTTGATAACGCAATCAAGTTCTCTGAACAAGGACAAAATATAGAAATTCTGACCATTGAAGATGTAGATAAGAATCCACTTACAACTACAGATAAGGATAAATCAGAAGCGACAGCTTCCTTTAAGATTATCATAACAGATCATGGCATTGGAATATCTGAACAAGACCTGCCACAAATATTTGAACGTTTCTATAAAAGCTCCTCTGAAAAAAACATCAAAGGCACAGGTCTTGGTCTTTCAATTGCAAAGCAAATCGCAGAGCTGCACAATATATCACTATCAGTTGAAAGTATTCCAAATCAGAAAACTTCATTTATTTTCTCGTGCAAGTAATTTAAAGAAAAGCATACAGATCTATTTCTTCTTTCTTTACATATTTCCAGTTTTTCTTAATGGTTTGCTTAAGCATATTTTCATAACCGCTTATCCCGTTTGCAGGCATTATATCTAACTCCATATGTGCTTTCCCTGATTTTGCATAATTGAAGGATTCTGTTTCTACTATTGATTTTTGTGCTTGTGCATCCTTGGGATACGCTTCAAAGCTACTGGTTATCAAGCCATTTTGCACAATCAAATAATCCCACTGTGTAATGAATTTTCCCGTGTTCATATCAACTACATATTCGGAAAGGCCATTTGGAGTTTTTGCCTTAAGATTATTTGAAGTCACTATGCCATACAGACTTTCCCAATCCTTATTTTCACCCTTGTAATATCTGTTATGTAAACACGAATTCTTGTCATACCACAATTCAAAATTGTTTTCACTTGCATATGCCTGTAGCTTTTCCAAGTCTGTTGACCCCATATAATTATTCCTTATAAAATTAATGTTATGCCTGTCAATATACATCCTAAACTGATGAATCATCATATCATCAAGTACCTTGCCCGCATATGCCTGTCTCACACATTTTGCATATTCTTCAAGGAATACACTATGTGGTTGCATATTCTCATCCATTTCATAGCCACCCTTTAGCTGCAGCATCTGATTTTCATCCAGAAACCCTCCTAAATGTCTTATAACCAACAATGCTTTTTCTTTGGCATTTATCTGCGATTTTTCAAACATCTGCGTATATGCTTGAGAGCCTATTTTTTTAGTTTCCGAGTAACTGCTCTCCAGAATTCCTATTACTTGCTGCTCACCATAACCCGTATTAAGCAGGTTTATTTTTTCCATAACATAGATTTTGTACTGATTTGTTGCCGCCAAATCCCAGCCATCTTCTTCTGCAAGATATTTTATCTGCTGCTGTAACCCCTGTTCTAAGGCTGTTGCCCCCTGCAAGGTTTCTCCTGCATAACTCCACATATCTACTGTCATAACTTGAATAGCCACAATTAATAACAGTACCATTGATAATACCCTAGTACATTTATAAAATATTAATTTCATCTTAATCCCTCTTACCAATCCCTATTTAATTTTTTTACAAGCTCGCCCTTTATTTTTTTTAATCATCAAGGGTATCCTTCGGTTTATTATTGACTACCTGCCAAGCTTTGATCTTACATATGCAAAAATTTCATCTGCTCTTTGTTCATATTTCTTTAGCATTGCTTCTGTTCTCTGGTTCATTTCTTCTGCATATACTCTGTCTTTCATCGCCTTTGTATTGATAAATACATTTAAGCTGGCACCTTGCAGTGCCGACTTACAAAATATTACACCGACACCCGCATCGCTTACAGCAAGCATACTGC
>CAZWCK010000055.1:0-1714 GCA_964632625.1 uncultured Oscillospiraceae bacterium | reverse complement strand
GCCGACTTACAAAATATTACACCGACACCCGCATCGCTTACAGCAAGCATACTGCCTTTTTCAGCAAAAGCCTTCTGCATTTCTATAGCTTTGCAGCAACACTCCATTATTTGAAAAGGAACGGAGCAGGCCTTTTTTAGAACTTCCTCCATAACTCTTTCTTTTTCTAATTTTTGTTTCTCTGTATCCTTTGGCATACCATAGGCTGCTGCAAGTGGAGCAAAAACCTCTGCATCCTCTTCCACAAGCTTTAGCATTTCCATACGCAATGTCTGCGCTTCACCCATCAGTTCCTTTATTTCCTCTTCCACCTCTGCATATTTCTTTTTTCCTACAGTAAGTGAACCCACCATATTTCCAAGAGCTACACCAACGGCTCCTACCAGTGCAGACGCACCACCGCCACCCGGAACGGGCTCCTTACTTGCCAATACTTCTGAAAATTTCTCACAGCTATATTTTGTAAAATCCATTTTCTTCCTCCAACTTGTATTTCTCAGCACATCCATAATGCATCAATTAGTTATTAGTTTATTTATTTGTCAATTAATCAGTTAGTTAATTATTTTTTATAAGCATACCAATAAGCAATTCCCACGAAGACTCCCCCTCCAACAATATTCCCCAGCGTTACCGGAAGTAAATTGCTTAAGGCAAACCCGCTCCATGTTAAATTTGTCAAAGCATCTTTTCCTAATCCTGCAAGCCCAACATATAACTCCGAATTCTTTATCAGAATTCCTGCAGGTATATAATACATGTTAGCTACACTGTGCTCAAATCCACTTGTTATGAAAAGCCATATAGGGAAAAAGATAGCCAAAATCTTCCCTGCCATGGTGTCTGCCCCATAGGATAGCCAAACAGCAAGACACACAAGCCAATTGCACATTATCCCCAAATAAAACGCCTCAAGAAACGTCAAGTTAACCTTGTATGCAGCGATCTTCAAGGTCACTGCACCTAACAAATCCGCACCACTTGAAAATAAACCAGACTGTACCATTAAGTATGCAATAAACAAGGCCCCTATCAAATTCCCTATGTAAACTATGCTCCAATTTCTGAGCATCTTTGAAACCGACACCTTTTTATCACAAAGACAGGCCAAAATCAATGTGTTTCCTGTAAATAATTCTCCTCCGCACAAGACGACTAACATAAGCCCGGTACCAAACACGACACCTGCCAGAGTCTTTCCAAGTCCATATGTATTGGGGTCAGCAAATAAATTGAACGCCGCCATATTGGATCCCTCTGCAGCAAAAGCTATAAAAGCACCTGCCATAATTGATAATATCATTAATTTTTTTATACTGCAATTAGCTTTTGCAATTCCTGTATCTATAGTATACTCCAAAATCTCTTGTGGTTTAAGTGGTTTCATGATTTTCTCCTTTTATATTTATTTTGCTTCTGACATTATTTTAATAATTATTTACGAGAATTAATATCTATGCTTTTCGCATTACATTATAAAGTGTGCCCACGAAAATAGCAAAGATATTTTGCTGGTTTTTATGTACTTTTTTTGTTTTTACTTTATCGTTGTATCGCTTTATCGCTAATAAATATTCTCTTGGTTTTTTAACTTTTACTATTATATTTTATAAAATCCCGAAAAAAGAAATTAAAGAAATACTAATAAATTAATACCTACAATAAAACTATTTACTTGTCCAGATAAATTTGCCTAAAATATAGAAATAGTTTA